>DTSF01000093.1:0-1328 GCA_012965485.1 Dehalococcoidia bacterium | reverse complement strand
CTCTACCTATTCCCTCCATTCCTAACTAATGTGAATAGCGAATATGTAGTTAAGCATGAGGTCAGTCCTCGTAGTACTTCATAAATAAATCTTCGAGACTGGTTTCTTCTTCAGAAAGGTCTATTGGATCGTGATTTGAAAGGGTTCTGATAAATTCCGAAATGTCTCCTTTCACCGTCACAGTTAATTTGTTCTCATCTTGGGTTATTTCAGATACTGATTCTATTTTTTCAAATTCGCTTATGTCAGGGAATTTGGGAAACATCACTGTGTATCTCCTAAGGCTAAATTCGAAATCTTCCCTAATACTTTCAGTTGCTATGAGTCTTCCTGACTTAATGAATGCTGCTTTATCGCAAATATGTTGTACTTCATTTAAGTCATGAGATGACACGAAAACACTATTCCCAAGGTGTTTCATCTCGAGGACCATTTCATAGAAAATCTGCTTCATCAAAGGGTCTAATCCGCTGGTAGGTTCATCTAATATCAGCAATTTTGGTTGGTGCATGAACGCTTGAATTAAACCAATTTTCTGTTTGTTCCCCTTTGATAGGGTTCCTATTTTTTCTTGAAGCGATATCTGTAACCTGTCGCTTAGCTCATCAACATAATCCCAATTAGTGTTTTTTCCTAATCCGGTTAGGTATTTACACAATTGGTAACCAGACATGGAATCATAAAGTGAAATATCGCCTGCCAAATATCCAATATGATTCTTGATTGCAACGCTGTTTTTTACGCTGTCTAGCCCAAATATGCTGATTTTACCGCTGGACGGGGTTAGAAAGTTTAGTATGGATCTTATTGTGGTGCTTTTTCCTGCTCCATTGGGGCCAAGAAATCCAAACACTTCACCTTTCTCCACTTTCAGGTCTAGCCTGTCAACCGCAACTTTAGTTCCGTAGGTCTTGGAAAAATTCGTAATTTCTACAGGGACATCGGTTTTTGTGGAATTCATACCAATCTCTAAGTTTCGCCTTCGTCTGACTCGGATGGACTGGGCATGTCCTGACTAGTGGGGGGCCATTCCATTTTGTGATCGAGTCTAGATACAGGTATAGCTGGTACTGTTTGTATCTCAACTCCAACTTTAACACTTAGTTCAAGAGAAAATCTCGCTGCGGCTTCATTGTCGGGGGCTTCAAGAATAGTTATAAAATCGTGATCCCCCAGAACTGCATATAATCCCATGCAATGAACATCAGGTAGGTCGCTAGAATGAGCGGCGTGTAGAATTATTTCTGGGTCATCTTTAACTAGATGTCTTCCTTCTGGCGTAAGGGTCATCAACAAAAAATAAGTAGCAATTTTATTACCCCCTATTA
>DTSF01000092.1 GCA_012965485.1 Dehalococcoidia bacterium | reverse complement strand
GGGTTCGGCTTTGGATGTACTGGCTTTGATAGGTACTTTTCTGCATTTTTTTCTGAAAGTGTTGCCAGAGTGTTGCCAAGCCAGTCACAAAACTTCCCTAAATAATATGAAAATATGGTTCTCACTCATGCCTCTATTTCTGAGGTAACCCACATACTCATCCATTGCCTGAGCCACGCCTGTCGCTGGTATAGTGGCGGGGGGTAATGAATTTGAAGGGGTCATTTCAGCCTCGAGAGGGCGATATTCTTGGCCGCTAGACGAATGCACCACGGTTAGTATTTCTGGCTGGGGATATAGGAATCGAACCTATGCTTACAGATTCAGAGTCTGTTGTCCTACCGCTAGACGAATCCCCAGTATTACACAAATTTTAACAAGGCGATATAAGTGACACAAGGTAAGCACATAACATCCAAGCTGTTGCCGAGCAGATAGGGTAGACCATAAAATTCAACCACAAAGCAGAAAAATATCTGAACTAGAGGTCCTAATGTACACAATAGATCTGAGTGATAAAACCGCCGTTGTTTTTGGAATAGCAAATCAAAGGAGTATAGCCTGGTCTATAACTAAGATTCTCTCTGCTGCGGGAGCAGAAATAGTCGCTGCATATCAAAACGAAAGAGTCAAAGAACCCGTTTCAAAGTTAACATCTGAGCTTCCCAATGTCTCAATAATTGAATGTGACGTTAGCGACGACAAAAACGTTGAATCGGCCTTTTCTCAAATTAATTCCATTTCGGGGAAAGTAGACATCGTTGTACACTCAATAGCGTTTGCCCAGAAAGAAGATTTGGGCGGCAGGTTCGTGGATACAGACCGTGAGGGATTTAGGATAGCCTTAGACATTAGCGCCTACTCTCTTGTCTCAATAACCAGACATGCTTCCCGATTAATGACTGAAGGAGGAAATATCATCACCATGTCATTTTTGGCTGCAGAGAAAGTCTTCCCTGGTTATAACGTCATGAGCACTGCAAAAGCAGCCCTTGAAAATGAAGTAAGGCAATTAGCCTATGATCTCGGTCCCGACGGAATAAGAGTAAACGCTATCTCAGCAGGGCCTCTGGACACATTATCTTCCAGAGTTATAAGTGGTTATAGAGACATGAAAAAAGCACATCTGGAAAGGGCTCCAATGAAGAGAAATATAACTCATGACGAAGTGGCCTCAACAGCCCTATACCTTTGTAGTGATATGTCTAGTGGCGTGACCGGTGAAGTAGTTCATGTCGACACGGGATATCACGTGATGGGGATATAAAAATGACTTGGGCACAAACCATTGTAGATGCTCTCAAAGAACATGAAATAAGTTTGATAGCCTACGTTCCCGATTCAAGTATTCATCAAGTCACCAAGATAGTGGATAAAGACGAATATTTCCATTTGGTCTCAGCAACACGTGAAGAGGAAGCTTTAGGAATTGCAGCCGGAGCTTACGCTACTGGCAGAAATGCTGCTGTTTTCATGCAGTCCAGCGGATTCGGCAATTCTATTAACGCTGTGGCCGGACTTGCTATACCAAGCCGAATTCCCATTCCCATATTCATTAACCTGAGAGGAGAACATGGTGAGTTTAATATCGCGCAGGTAACTATGGGCCGATCAACAAGACCCATTTTAGATGTACTCGGTATCCCTCATTACACCTTGGATAGCGAGGAAAGACTCGAAGAAAAAGTCAACGGAGCTCTAAAATTATGCTATGCATCAAGAGAACCTTTGGCCCTTTGTATGACGCCTCTACTTCATGGGGGTAAAAATGTTTAGGTATTCAGCAACCAAAAGAATAATAAGTAATTTAGACAGAGAACCGGTTGTATCTAACCTAGGACCGACATCTGATGAACTATGGCATGCTTCAGATCGAGACAGAAATTTTTACACTTATGGATCTATGGGACTCTGTTCATCCATTGCGCTAGGCATGGCCTTATCCTGCGATGAAAAAGTCATTTCACTGGATGGTGACGGTTCGATATTAATGAATCTTGGGACGGTAGCAACGATTGGACGGGAAACTCCGGCCAATCTAATAGTTATTGTCTGGGATAATGAACAATGGGCCCAGACCGGACATCAGAAAAGCCATACCGCATATGGAACAGATTTAGAAATGGTAGCCAAGTCCAACGGGATCGAAAAATCCTTTACAGTAGCCGATGAGGAAGAGTTAGACTTAATACTCTTGCAAGCATTGAACGAAGATGGTCCATGGTTCATAGTAGCTAAGATAGAAGACGAACCATACCTTTCAGTAGCACCTGTTGAACCGGAACACACACTACACCGATTTCGTCAAACCTTCGTTGATGGACCAGACCGAGTCGGCTGATTCACCGCTTCTGCTTCAACAAAGGGGATGATCTTTTCCCTTATCGACGGCATAAATAGACCTGCTATTGCGACCAGCAAAAATCCAATTACTGAATTTATCATCAAGGCATGAGAGACACCAATCCATTCAGAGATAGCTCCTATAATTAAAGATCCGATTGGGCCCGCACCGATTGCTATGGTAACGACTCCCAGGGCCCTTCCCCTAAGTTCAGCTTTAGAAACAAGCAAGACTATAGTCGATTGCATGGTTCCGAATCCAGAGGTACCAATTCCCAAAAACAATAACAGCAGCAACGATAGAAAATACCAACTGGAATTGGAAAAGAGAAACAGTGCCACAAGGGACAATAAAGAACCATACAAATATATTCTACCGTGGTATTTCATTCTGCTCTGTGATGCTATTCCAATAGAGCCAGTTAATGCTCCCAACCCATCACTAGCCATCAAAATACCCATTAACAAAGGCCCTACATTTAATATCTCTTTAGAAATCACAGTCACCATCTGCATATAGGGGAAAAGAAGAAGATTCATTAATATCGTAATGGCGATAACAGCCGAAATAGTCTGGTTCGTAAAAGCATATTTAAACCCTTCAGCCAAGTTTGCATATATCTGAGAAACTCCTACCCGATCGTCTCTATCGTTCGCAACATCAATTCGATTTTTAGAATGGGAAACCTTCAAAATCATTAGGCATCCGACAATCATAAATGAGGTGAGCATCACATAGGATCCACCAACGCCCACGAAGAAAATCATCGCTCCGGCAAGTGCTGGGCCAACCATTTTGCTTACATGCATTCCTACAGAATCTAAAGCTACACCATTCGTTATTCCTCTGTATCCCAGCATATCCATAATTAAAGACCTTCGGGAGGGGTTGTCTAGAGACCAACCTAACCCTGGGATAAATATTGCTATATATGCATACCAATATTCCACAGACCCATATATAAATAGCAGAGACATTATGGTAGCTGCCGCCAAATTAAGGAATTGAGTCACAACTATTAATTTTTTGCGGTTTAATTTATCAGCAAGAAATCCCCCAAAAATACCGAGAACCAAAAAAGGTACCATCCCAAAGAAACCCACCAGTCCAACGGAAAATGGTGACCTTGTTTGTTCCAAGACGAACCACGATAAGGTGGTCATTTGCATCCATCTAGATACATACATTGAAATATTCGTCCCCCACAAAAGACGATAATTGCCGTTTCTAAAGACATCGAACGTGTGTAAATTTTGGATCTTTTTCGTATTTATTCGTGAATTAATCGACATGAATTGTTAATCATATATTTTACAGCTCACTCGCAACACTTCAAGAGTCGGGAAAAACAACATATTATTAAAAAGAAGCCTTAACAAAAACGGGAAAAAGCCGGGTTGATGGAACAAGAATTGCTTGTTAGCATCCCATAAAAAGGTCAAGGGTCTGGAGAAGTTTATGCAAATAAGAAATTTGGAGACCTTCCAACTCAATGCTCCGCTAGAGGTACCCTTCGGATGGTCACAAGACACAATAAGCAGCAGATCTGTAGGTCTTGTAAAGGTCACTACCGACGACGGCACAATTGGATGGGGAGAGGGATGTGGTGGCCCGTCAGCCGTAGTTGTTGAAGACGTCTTAGCTCCATTGCTAATAGGTGAAGACCCGACTAATAGATTGGGGTTATGGCAAAAGATGTTCCATTCCCTATATAACGCTAACCTTGCTGTGGGGTA
>DTSF01000091.1 GCA_012965485.1 Dehalococcoidia bacterium | reverse complement strand
GTTCCTCTGGGCAAATTGGTTTACAGGGGAAATGTCGTATCACTGGACCCTATGAAGAAAAACCTTACAGCTACACGGCGTGAGTTAAAAAAAGCCAGATTGACAAATGTGAAGGCGACTCATATGCCAGATGAGCCTATCCTACCCCTTAAGGATGAAACTTTGGATGGCGCAATGTCAGCATTTCCATTCCAGTTTTTTAAGAAGCCCGAACAAACTCTGAAAGACGCTAACAGGTGTATGAGGAAAGGTGGATGGCTGGCAGTTATAGAATGGCAGCCAGAATTTTCCGATTACGGGCCTGTAAGAAAGAATCGGGTTCAACCAACTGACCTGAGAGAGAAAATAGAAAAAGCAGGGTTCAAATTCTACATCAGGCACAACCTGTCAGATATGGCCTATATGATGATTTTTTCCAAATAATCGGTAGGTCAACTAGATGCTTACAAAAAGGATAATACCCTGCCTGGATGTTGATAATGGTAGAGTGGTAAAAGGTGTCAGTTTTATAAATTTGAGGGATGCGGGCGATCCATCTGAATTGGCGAAATTTTACGATAGGGAAGGGGCGGATGAACTGATATTCTTGGACATAACTGCATCCTCAGATAATAGGGACACAATGGTTGAAGTTGTCAGGGATGTGTCAGAGGAAGTGTTTATTCCATTGACTGTCGGTGGCGGTATCCGACAAATATCGGATGTAAGGAAGATGTTAGAAGCAGGTGCAGACAAAGTCTCATTAAATACCGCGGCTCTAGGAGACCCTGATATAGTTAAGGAATCAGCGAGTTTTTTTGGCTCTCAATGCATCGTAGTGGCGATAGATGCAAAAAGGATTTCTGATCCATTCAACTCTGATTCATATCAAAATGCGAGTGTTAATGAGACTTTAAAAATAGATGAGAATACTGTTTGGGAAGTCTATACGCATGGTGGAAGAGAACCTACCGGGGTGGATGTTATAAAGTGGTCAAGGGAAGTGGCAAAATTGGGAGCGGGGGAGATACTTCTAACCAGTATGGACATGGATGGGCATGAGTCTGGATATGATTTGGAACTACTACAATTAGTTAGCACCACTGTTTCTATACCTGTGATTGCGAGTGGTGGCGCAGGGACTCTAGAACATTTGCGAGAGGCAATTGAAGTGGGTCGAGCCGATGCGGTTTTGGCTGCTAGTATATTCCATTTTGGAACCTTTTCTATATCGCAGGCAAAAAAATACTTGTCAGAACGTAATATTGCTGTAAGGCCCATCCGCTAAATAGTGTGGGTTGAAAATGGTAAGGGTGATCACATGACTACTATACAGTTTGATGAAAAAGGTTTGATTCCGGCTGTCGTTCAGGACCATCAAACGCGTAAGCTGCTAATGGTTGCCTATATGAATCGAGAATCACTTACTAAGACATTAGAAAGTAGGGAGGTTTGGTTTTATAGTAGGAGCAGGGAAAACCTATGGCATAAGGGTGAGACGTCGGGTAATTTTTTGACCGTGAAGTCAATAAAACTTGATTGCGATGGAGATACTTTATTACTAGAAGTTGATCCTAAGGGCCCGGCTTGCCACACGGGCGAAGACAGTTGCTTCAATACCGATTTATCTGATTTAGACAATTGTAATTTCAAAAGTGCTGATACTGATCTGAATGTTTTTATGGACCTATTTTCTATTATCGAGGATCGTAAGTTAAATCCAAAAAATGGTAGCTATACTAATAAATTGTTTAATGAAGGAGTTAGCCGTATTGCCCAAAAAGTGGTAGAAGAGGCAGGGGAAACAGCTATTGCAGGAGTGACTGGCCAAAAAGAAGAATTGGCATCAGAAATATCTGATCTCATCTACCACGTATTTGTCCTTATCTCAGCCAACGATATGTCGCTTGAAGAAGTGTTCGCTGAATTGTCAACGAGAAGGGAATCTGGAAATTAAAACCTATATAGACTTCGCATCTGTAGATATGGCTAATTCCATAGCACTGATGGCAACTTCAATCTGATCATCGTCTGGGGGTTTTGTTGTCAGGGATTGCAGTAGTAAATTAGGTATAGATAATGTTGAGATCCATTTGTTGGTTTCGTGCTTACTGTTAAATCGGATAAATTCGTAACTTAAACTTGCTATTAAGGGAATCAAAACGATACGTGAGCCAATCACCATCCAGAAAGGATCCCTTGGTATGAAAGTGAAAACTACTATGGCTATCACCATAATAGTGAGCAGGAATGCTGTACCACACCTCGGGTGTGCTGTGGGATATTTTCGTATCTCTTCAATAGTTAAAGGGTCGCCTTTTTCCTGTGCATGGACCGCCATATGTTCGGCACCGTGATACATATAAACTCTTTTGATATCTGGCATTAGGCTAATACCAGTTACATATACAAGGAAAACGACTAGTCTTATTATTCCTTCGGCTACGTTGCTGATGATGTCAGATCCTAAAATGCCTTCAAATGGTTTACTCACCATTAGTGGCAATATGAAGAAAATTCCTACAGCAATACTCAAAGAAACCAAAATCATAATTATGGATGAGAATTTACTTGGGGGTGTATCCTCTTCCTGGTTGGCAACCTGCGACGAATAATTTAATGCATCCATTCCTAGCGATAAAGTTTCTGCCAAGGCTAGAATACCTCTAATGATAGGTATGGATCTTAATTTTCCTGTAAAAAGAGTATTGATTTTTTTGACTTTCGTTACAATTACACCTGAAGGAGATCTTACAGCAATTGCAACGTTATTCTGGCCACGTATCATTATTCCTTCAAGGACGGCCTGACCACCATATCTGGGTGCAACCTTGCCTGTGCCAAAAAAAAAAGGTGAGATATTCCTCACCCTGTCACTAATCAAGAATTACCTCTCATTGTAGGTTGTACCGACGCCTCAACCGCTCAACTCGACCTTCCGTGTCGACTATTCTTTGCTCACCAGTGAAAAATGGGTGACAGGAGGAACATATTTCTACCCTTAGTTCAGGTTGAGTCGCTCCCGTAATAAAAGTTTCGCCACAAGAGCAAACCACTGTAGCTTCATTGTAATATTCTGGGTGTATTTCCGATTTCATTCTGGTTAGTTCCTAGGCTGGGTAAACGCTAGCGCACTTCTTACCATTCGGAAAATATTCAAATTTCACCGAACCATTAATTAATGAGAACAGAGTGTGATCCTTACCTAGTCCCACATTATGTCCTGGATGTATTCTGGTGCCTCTTTGCCTGACCAATATAGATCCTGCGGTGACCACCTGAGTATCGTATTTTTTAACGCCCAATCGTTTAGATTTACTATCTCTTCCATTTCGAGTACTTCCTCCACCTTTCTTATGGGCCATGGATATTACTCCTGCAGTTGTTTCTTAGCTGGCTGATATGTCAGTAATTCTTAAATCAGTGAAATTTTGACGGTGACCATTTTTCCTTCTGTAACGAGTTTTTGCTTTGTATTTGAATACCACAATCTTCTTCCCTTTACCCTTGTTGACCACCTCGGCTTGAACTTTAGCCCCTTCCACATTGGGGGTTCCCACGGATGTTTCACCATCTAGAGAAATCAGTTTTACTGATTCTAAGGGACACCAAAGTTTCTCGAAAACATCGATTGTGTCACCCGCGTCACCGTCTATCGATTCCACTCGGATGGTATCTCCTTCATGGACTCTGTACTGTTTTCCGCCGGTCTCTACTATTGCAAAACTGTTCACTTATATCACCTTCACGAATAATAATTGTATATATGCTTTATGGTTAACGTCAATTAATTCTTTGCATCTGATCATGAAATACTTTTTCCGGTTTCCAGACCAGTTCCTCTTCATTGAACTTCATGATCGCTACGAGCTTCCCTTCCTCCGTAAGAGCCATGGCAATAGAGCTGTTTGTCACCGCTTTATGGTTGCCTTCTGCTGGTATTGAGATACCAGTTCGAACTTTTTTGGTCTCATCAAAACCCAATCGTAATTTTGGTATTGGGTCAAGAACGGTTTCTAGTTTTTGCAACAGAATTCTTGATTTGTTCTTCTGTAAGAGGTTCTTTCTACAATCGAACCATCTGGATTTAAAGTTATCTGGAATTCTTTATCTAAACTATGGTTACTATC
>DTSF01000090.1 GCA_012965485.1 Dehalococcoidia bacterium | reverse complement strand
TAAAAGTTGTGAGAGCTTATTTGGAAGAATTGATCAAACCTCTATTGGTCGGAGCTGACCCCACCCGGCCTCGAAAAATATGGGAATTGCTCACCTTAGGTGAAGGCCAGCAAGCAACACGTTTTCCTTCACAAATTGTCGGTTCGGTTGATGTGGCACTTTGGGATATAACTGGCAAGTCAGCTAATTTACCGATATATCAGCTTCTAGGTGGTGCCAGAAAAACCGACATCCCTCTTTACTGGAGCAGGGGTAATGGATGGAGCAAAAGTCCTGAAGAAATGTTAGAGGAGGTACAAGAGGGGTTTGACAAGGGTTATAGAGCGTTCAAAGTAAGAATGGATTGGAGAGATTATCGACAAGATTCAGATCCTAAAAAGGATTTGGCCATTTTTCAAAAGTGTCGCGAATGGTTACCAGATGATTGTCCATTAAGCTTTGACGCCAATTGTGGATATTCGGTCCCCACCGCAATTGAACAGGGCAGAAGATTTGAACAAATAGGGATAGCGCACTTTGAAGAACCACTTCCGCAATATGATTTCCCAGGCCTGAAGCAAGTCGTTGATGCTCTTGATTGTGCAGTTTCTACAGGGGAACAGGAAATATCGTCATGGCGTTTTCGAGACCTAATAGAGCTTGGCAACCCGGACATACTCCAACCAGATATATTAAACGTTGGTGGTTTATCAGAAATGATACGTGTCTACGAGTTAGCTGTGGTTCACAACAAAGTTGTTATGCCTCACAGCCCCAGTGTTGGAGCAAATTCGATGGCCAGCCTTCATCTCTACTCAACCGTTACCAATGCAGTCCGACCCCACGAATTTTCAGAAGAGTTCACAGGTCCGGCCGAGGAGGTATCTAAGCTGTATAAGGAGCCGGTACTGCCGAAGAATGGGGTCATTTCCCTGCCTGAAAAACCTGGTCTGGGTTTAGAAGTTGACCCCGACGCGCTCAAAAATTTTATAGACGAATAAACTTCACCATAGTAAATAATCCAATATGATTTAAGGAATATTCACAGCATGAAATACGACACAATCATAATCGGAGCAGGTTCCGCCGGATCCATCTTAGCTACCCGATTAACCGAAGACCCAAATAAGTCAGTCCTTTTGCTTGAAGCTGGACCTGACTACCCAGATCTAGATAGCCTCCCGGAAGAGATCAAATATGGCTATGCTACGGGGACAGAAATATCCACCAGTGATCACGATTGGCAATACACAGCAAGGGGAACTGACGAAGCTGAGATAACAGTCCCAAGAGGTAAAGTTACAGGCGGCTCGAGCGCAATCAACGGCCAAATATTTCTTAGAGGCATTCCTCAAGACTATGACAACTGGTCTGATTTGGGCAATGATTTATGGGATTACCAGCAACTGGTGCCATATTTCAATAAGGTGGAGACCGATACCACATACCAAGATGACCCAGGAGATTTTCACGGGTCTACTGGCCCAATAATTTGCCATAGATTTCCAAGAGACAAATGGCTTCCAGCAAGTGAGGCTTTTGAACATGCTTGTTTGGATGCTGGTTTCCCCGCCTGCGAAGATGCCAATGCACCAGGCACGACCGGTGTTGGACCGTTACCACTTAACAATCCAAATGGAATAAGGTGGTCAACAGCTATAGGCTATCTGGGGTTATCCAGGCATAGATTAAATCTAACAATACGCCCGGAAGTAGTGGTAAAGAAAATTATATTTGATACCTCAGGCAACGAACCTAAAGCCATAGGAGTGGAAGTGGTGTCAGGAGACGAGACTTTCGTTCTAGAAGGGGAAGAAATAATACTTAGTGCTGGTGCGGTAGTTTCCCCTCAAATACTCATGCTATCCGGAGTCGGGCCAAGAAATCATCTCAGTAGCCATGGAATTGAAACGATCCATGATGCCCCAGCAGTCGGGCAGAATCTAGCTGACCATCCAATGGTATACGTAACATGGAAAACAAAGCCGGGTGTAGAGCTGGATTCACTAGGGCCGAGGATACAGTTGACTCTTCGATATACAGCTGAAGACTCAGGTCTTGAAAACGATATGATTGTTTATATGATGGCTGTAGCAAGCGACAGACCAGAAAGAGGTGGATTAAGAACCAACCCGATAGGAATACAAACGAATCTCTGCATTAATTTGGCCAAAGGGAAAGGGGAGGTAAGGTTAAACTCAAGTGATTACAGAGACCAACCATACCTTGACTACAATTACCTAGCAGAGGAAGAAGATCGAAGACGATTCCGTGAAGGCGTGAAAATGTTAGTAGGTTTAGAAAATCATCCTGCCATGTCATCTCTCATTGAGGAACGATTAACCCCGCTAGACACTGATTTGCAATCGGATAAATCGCTAGATTCCTGGTTGATGAAGGAGGTCACAACTGGCCACCATATCTCCTGCACTGCCAAAATGGGGCCTAAATCTGATCCCAATTCAGTAGTTGACCAAACGGGAAAAGTCCACGGCATTAAAAGTTTAAGAGTTGTCGACGCCTCTATTATGCCAGAGTGCGTTAGGGCAAACATTAACGTTACTGTTATGACAATTGCTGAAAGAATATCTGATTTCATCAGAGAAGGTAGCTAATACAGAAATACTTTAGTGCACGCAATCTAATCGAATTTAACTAATGGAGCAATCGAAAATGCCTAGCCAATTTGATCAAGGTTTAGAGATGAGAAAATCAGTACTTGGTGAAGAGTATGTGGAGGAATCTTTTGCCAGAGCAACAGATTTTGATAGACCTTTCCAGGAATTTATAACCGAAAATGCATGGGGAGGAGTGTGGACGAGAGGACCTCTAGATAAGAAGACAAAAAGCCTTATAACCCTCTCAGTTTTGGTCGCGCTCCGTGCTGAAGGTGAAATAGGCCTGCACACAAGAGGTGCTATAAACAACGGCGTCACACCCGACGAGATAGTCGGTCTTTTGATACATGCCTCCGCTTATGCAGGTGTGCCAGCGGCCGTTTCATCCATCAAAATAGTAAAAAAGACTCTGCAGGAGATGGGCGAACTAGCCTCGTAAATTGTTAATCAATAACCGATTTAATCCGATCCTCGGTATAACCTAAAACCTCAGAAAGAATTTCTTTTGTGTGTTGCCCCAATAAAGGGGGGCTAGTTATTTCTGCAACTGAATCTGAAAGCTTGATAGGACACCCTAGCACTTGAAACTCTCCCCTGTCAGGATGCTCTATATCGACTATCATGTCCCTTTGCTGTAGGTGTTCATTATTGTAGATGTCTCGGGCGTTTAAAACAGCTCCGCAGGGAATTCCTGCATCCCCCAAAACTGACATAGCCTCCTGTTTAGTATTTTTTGTTGTCCAATCCTCAATCACCGAATCTATTTCTTCTGAATTTTTATTGGGGTTATCAAAAATTTCAGAATCACACAAATCTTCTCTGCCTATCGCATTCATGAAATCTTCCCAGATATTTCTCCGTTGAGACATGGCCAAAACATAAACGTAATCATCTGGTCCTCCGGGGGCGCACTTGTATATACCGGCCCCCGCACGGCCCGGCGTTCTGGGACCTCTTCGAGCAGGAGGTTCACCCGTATCGCTGTATGTACTCATCGAAGCCCTGGACAAACTAACTACGGCATCTTGCATTGAGACCTCCAGTACCTGGCCCTTTCCTGTGGCCTGTCTCTGTATGATGGCAGCTAATATTCCAACCACCCCATGCAAACCCGTACCACTATCTCCAATGTTCGGGCCGGGCTTCAAAGGAGGCCCTCCCGGTATGCCAGTTACTGCCATGGCCCCCCCCGCTGCCTGGGCTACTGGATCAAAGCTTTTATACTCACTGTAAGGTCCATATGTCCCAAAACCTTTTATTCTTGCGAATATTATTTGTGAATTGATATTGGACAAAGTGTCATAGGTATACCCTAATCTCTCCAAAACTCCAGAAGCGAAGTTTTCAACCAAAACATCACATTTAGTTACCAGATCTCCAAACACTTCCCTGTGCTTATCGTCCTTTAGATCTAGAGTTACACTTCGCTTATTACTATTGAAATTTAAAAAATACGGCGAAGTCTTGTTAGTATCTGAAAGCTGTACAGACCGACCAGGATCCCCCTTCCCCGGCTGCTCGACTTTAATAACATCAGCCCCCAACCACCCCAACACTTGAGTGCAAGACGGTCCAGCTTCATATTGAGTTAAATCCAAAATTCTAATCCCTTCTAAAGCCTTTTCCATCTTTACTACCTCCCTGTAACATAAGTGATCAAGTGGCAGTATATACTTGTTCAGATAGTATTAGAACGCCTAGAATGTGGAGCCAATTCAGAGGAGTTATTAATGGATTCCATCAAAATGTACGGTACGACGTGGTGCGGAGATTGCACTCAAGCTAAGGCATTTTTTGACCGAAATGAAATATCCTATTCTTGGACGGATGTCGACAAAGAACCAGAGTATCAGGAATATATCAAAAAAATAAATAACGGTAACCAACGAGTTCCCACTATTATTTTTTCGGACGGATCGTTTCTAGTTGAACCAACAGATGAGGAATTAGCAGAGAAGTTGGGGCTTTAGTTAAATCCTATCTCTTGCATCGTGCACATACATGCCCACTACCTCACCATCTTTAGACACCACATTTGTATAAGGGAATTTAACCGTCAATGTGCAAGCATGTCCAGGCGCTGCCATGACAAAATCGCCCACATTTAGTGAAGTTCCATTCAACCTAACAACCGCATGTTCCTCATTTTGAAAAACGAGCTCAGTATCGGGATATTGAACTAGTTTAAATCTATGTTGGAGGGGTTGATCCGAAGAACAGGATTTAGATCCTATATCAATAGTGACTGTATCCATCTCGGCATCTTCATCAACTATCTGACCCAATATTAAACTGGCTATGCGAAATCCTAATTCTTCCATTTCGGCATTTCGGGTGTCCCAGTAAATCCAGGTTCCAGGTGTTGGTCGAATATTGGGATGGTCTGCATAGTGTTGAAACGACCACGATCCCCCTGCAAGATTATCCTTAACTTGTATGCCACTAGAATTTGCAGCACACCAGATTTCCTCCAACAGCCCGATGTTCCTCTTAACAATAAGGCTCCTTTCTTGAAAATTTGGGATATATAAAGTCTCACCATCAAACACATGTACACCAATGGGGCTTAACCCATCAGTATCATCAATGCTTTGGTAGAATTCATTAGCGGTGATGCCGGGTTGAACTCCGGTCCTACGCATTCCTGTATCAAGGTCCATATAGACACCAATATCTGCGTCTATCACTTTGGAAACTTCAGATAAAAGATTCAAATGCACTTTGGTGCTGGCAATTGCCCTAAAATCTGTGCCTGGGAACGATTTGATCAGGTCAGAAAACCTTTCCAGTTTCCTTGGATGCACCATCGGATATGCAATGACAATTTCGCTCACGCCGCACCCTGCTACTACTTCGGCTTCTTTCAACGTCGCACATTTAAAAGATTTTATTCCTCTATTCAATTGGATATTCAGGACATCAGAAGATTTATGTGTCTTCGCGTGCGGTACAACATTTTCTGGCTCACCACAAATACGAATAATTTCATCAATATTTTCTTCCACAATATGGGAATACGTAAGCATAGCAGGTGTATCTAGAGCGTTTGGATTAGCCAATTTATATATGCCCTGCTGCATTGTCCCTCCTGTCAAATCATTAACTCAAATATTTGCCGGTCAGCTCTCCAAAAAAGACTTTATTGACTCCGCGTCCAGTAACGGATAGATATCAAATTTTACTGGAACAATTTCTGACCATTCGTTAAGAAGACGGTGGAGCACGTCGTTGGAATCGACGTCAAATATGGCCACTGCACCTCTTCCGGTACGAGCATAAAAACTTATCGCCAAACCTGTGTCTAATTTATCTTGAGCCCACGGCCAGTATTTTCGCCTTTGTTCTTTGACTTCTGAAGGTCTTTGAGGATTTGGTGAACTAACTACTAGAAATAACATACTTGCTCCCGTGATGGAAATTATATACTCAGAACACCGATAAATTGCTAAGACAATCAAAATATACTGAAAAGGAATACCTGCCATGAATTCCACTAACAGCGTGGACATAAACCCTCAAGAACAGTCCGTATTCTTTTATGGAGATGATGCTCCGTCTTACAATATTGAATTCATTAACCACCTTAAACATATTTCAGAATCAAAAAAAATATTAGAAGATAGCTATTTTATTGGCGGTGAGGTGGAAATTTTAGAGACGACTATGGCGCAAAAACTGGGAAAGGAAGCTTCTGTTTTTTTCCAACCGGAACTTTAGCCAACCACGTAGCAATTAGAAAGTTATGCTTATCAAACAAAAGGGCTATTGTTCCGGAACAAAGCCATATTTACCAAGATAGTGGAGATTCCGTCCAGCAACTTAGTGGAATAAATTTAATTCCTGTTGCCCCGAACAAACCATATTTTAGTCTGGATGAGCTAAAAGGGGCTTTAAATACATCAATCAGTGGGAGGGTGACTACTCCCGTAGGTGCCGTGGTTATTGAAACACCCGTTAGGTGATGTTACGGAAGGGTAATGCCATATGAAGCGATGAAAGATGTAACCGGTTACTGCCACGAACAAGGAATCCCCACTCATCTGGATGGGGCTCGCCTTTTTATAGCGAGTGCTGTCACTAAAATTGGTTTGGAAACCTACAGCAAACTGTTCGATACTGTTTATATATCAATGTGGAAATATTTTGGAGCCCTTTACGGAGCGGTACTAGCAGGAACGAAAGAATTTTGTGAGAACCTTTACCATGTGAGGAGAATGTTTGGCGGTAGTTTGCCATCTGCCTCTTTAGCAGCGGCTCTGGCTCTAAACGGACTTGAAACTTTTCAAACTGATGCAGAACTAGCAAACGAGAAATCAGCTGAATTGCTGGAATCTCTTGATGAATTACCAAATATTAGTGTGAAGCGATACCGAGACGGTTCTAACATCATCCCTGTCGAAATCGATCAGAATGTAGACCTAGCAAAATTATACGAAAGCCTCCGATCTCAAAACGTCTTCATTAACACTGACACAGAGTCAGAGAAAATTCTACATCTGACCGTGAATCTTTCCATATTGAGGAAGGCAAACAATGAACTTCTCAGAATATTTGCAACGGCTATTGAAGATGCCAGGTCGATTTAACACCGATTATGAGTACTTACCTGTAATCTGCGGCGCTGTGTCACTGTGACCTTGTTCTTCTCTTTCTAATCGAGTTGCCCTCTCCCACTCCCTTTTTAAATCATCTCGAACTTTCAAAGTCAGCAAACCCAATCCTTCTCCCTCAAGGGTTACTGTGTCGCCGTCCATAATGGGACTTAAGCCTCTGTGGTTAGTCCCCGTAGCCAATACATCCCCTGGTTCCAAGGTGTGTATTGAAGTTATCCACTCCAAAGCTCGAGGTATTTTGTGAGCCATATCATCAGTATTAAAATTCTGTTTCAGATCTCCATTCACATGCAGATTAATTTGTAAATTTTGCGGATCTTCAATTTCGTCAGCAGTAACCAAATAAGGCCCCATAGGAGCGAAAGTATCTCTTGATTTCATCTGAAAAAATACACCACCCCCGCTGGTTAATCCTCTGGCCGACATGTCTATAAAATTCATGTAGCCAAAAATGTAGTCAAAAGCCTCTTCAGCTTTGATTTTAGTGGCCTTTTTCCCTATTACCAGAGCCAACTCAGCTTCAGGTTCAAATATCGTGGCCGGTACATCAGGTAAAACAATAGTCCCACCGTCTGGCAGTACAGCGTTAGGTGATTTTGGAAAAGCGTTGATGGGGGCAGGTTCATCCCTGGTACCGTCTTCCATGTAGTTCACCGCCATACAAACAATGTTGTGTGGCTTAGGGATAGGCGAATTAAAAGTTACAGAGGTAACATCCACTCCCTGCTCAGCAGCAACCAATTCTTCGATTCCAGGTCTGTAATCATCGAAAGATTCTATAATCCTGTTGAGCAATCCTTGGGCATGATTATGCTCATTCACAGGAACTGCTTTGGATATATCTACAATTTTATCCCCTTTAACAACCCCCAAAGTAAAATTATTAAAAAACGCCAGTTTCATAGCTATTACACTCCCTCCGAAAAAGCCCGTTTCCAAAACACAGATCGGTAGCATATCATTAAGCTAAAGAATAAGTGTCATGCAATAAAACATTAGGAGGGGAGCTATGCCTTCAATAGCAGGATTGGGACACGTTGGTATATACACGCACGATCTTTCAAAAATGCGCGATTTCTATTCAAGAGTAATGGGTCTCGAGATCACTGATGAAGAAATTGAAGAAAGGGGCATCGTTTTCATGTCCTCGAATCCAGAGAAAGAACATCACGAATTCGTGCTGATGAAAGGAAGGGATGTACCTGAAGGTTCCAAAATGGTTCAACAAATCTCATTTTATGTAAATGAGTTATCCGAACTAAAGGATTTTCATCAGATGTTTCTATCCGAGAAAGTCCGTATAGAAAGAACTGTAAGCCATGGAAATGCCTTTGGTATGTATGCCCTGGACCCTGAAGGCAATACCATTGAAATATATTACCGAACTGGTTTTCCAGTACCTCAACCATGCGCGGACCCAGTGAATCTGCAAGACTCCGAAGAATCCCTTATAGCTCAGGCTAAGTCTAGGATTCCCGCATAGGAACCTTGAGTACGACGTGGCCAACTGATCAACTCGAAAAGCGGCAAGAACTGCTTGATGCTGTCGATGGTGTTCAAGTTAACATAGAGGAGCATTTCCAAGAATCAGAGGACCAGGGATATCTGGCCCAGGCCACTGCTGATGCTTTGCTTGAAGCTGGATTACTCGGCCTGAAGCTACCTCTGGAACTGGGTGGCGCAGAGGCAGATCCGGTCACTCAGATGTTGGTAATAGCCAAGCTGGCCATCATAGATACCTCTGCTGCATGGTGCACCATGGTATCAGCCACAAACGTAGGATCGGCAGGGGCGTTTCTACCTGACAGAGGAATAGATGAGGTTTTCGACCGAGGAAACCATCCCATGATTGTTGGAGTGGGAATACCTTTTGGAGAAGCTAAAGTAAAAGAGGACGGTTCCTTTGAAATATCAGGACAATGGTCATACGGTAGTGGAATAAAAGCTTCCAGCTGGGTCACAGCTGGTGCAAAGATACAGCAGTCAAAGCAAGAACCAATTGAAATCCGAGCCATTTTAAGAACAGAAGAAGTAAAAGTGATAGAAAATTGGGATGTTTCAGGTCTCAGAGGTAGCGGCAGCAACGACTTTGCTGTTGAGAAAGTCATAATCCCTGAATATATGGCTTGGTCGGGAGATGATGCTCCGAATCGCGGAGGAAATCTATACAACATACAGAGACCTGCTTTTGTAGTATTTGGTCATGCTGGGATAGCGTTAGGCACGGCACAAAGGGCTCTTAAAGAAATTACAAATTTTTCCCGAACCAAATCAAGAAAATTACCTGGGCAAAGCTCCATATCATCAAATCCCATATTCCAATCTGATATAGCACAGTTAGATCTTAAACTCAGAGCGATGAATGCTCTGGCCTCGAAAGAATTCGAAGAAGCCTGGCAATCTGCACAAAGAGATGAAAGGTTAAGTATTAGGGAACAAGCGAAAATCAGAGCCATTGGGTCCTGGGTCACTCAAGAATCATTGCAGATAGTGACAAAATCTTTCCAGTATGCAGGCGGTGCCGCCCTTAATAGAAACAATCCCCTGCAGCAGTGCTTTAGAGATATGTATGCAGCTTCCCAACATTACATGGTCAGCACTACGCATTTTCAATCTTATGGGAGCGAGTACTTCAGCGCATAAATGGTATCAACAATTTCTCAAAAATTTCTTGGTCCAGCAATGGCCTACCCTTCTTACCGGGCTTACTGGTTCGGTACATTGGCATCAGTTATCGGGTTTCAGATGTTGAACTTCAGTCAATTCTGGATCATACATGATTTAACTGAATCACCTCTATATTTGGGTTATGTTGGCTTGGCTAGCGCACTTCCCGCCATAGTGTTGAATATCTTTGGTGGAGTCGTTGCCGACAGGCTAGACCGGAAAAAATTAATAGGCATAACCCAAACAATTAATGGTCTAATAATATTGGTTCTAGCGGGGTTAACTTTCGCAGGAGTTGTCCAGGCATGGCACGTCATAGCTTTAGCCTTCCTTACCGGAGCTATCAATGCTTTTGACCAGCCAGCGAGAGTAGCTATATACCCCAGCCTAATCGATAAATCAGTAATGATGAACGCTGTGGCACTAAATTCAGCAATCTGGACAGGAACCAGAATAATAGCCCCGGCTATAGCAGGAGTAGTAATTTCCCTAACTGGAACGGCTACGTCTTTTCTAATTTCAGCCCTGGGGTTTTTTACAATGGCTGCAGTAGTACTCTCACTTACAGTACCCAAAAATGAACCTGAAGCTCAACCTTCATCGAAAAGAAATGATTTATTGGAAGGTGTTCGTTTCATATGGGAAAACAATGTGTTTTTGATATTAATTTGTATTACATTCTTTAACAGTTTCTTTGGTATGGCATATATACCAATGATGCCTGTCTTCGCCGTAGATATACTCAAGGTAGGTGCAGATGGTCAGGGAGTTTTGATGGGTCTAGGCGGGATTGGCGCGCTATCGGCCACAATGATTATTGGAAGAACCGGAAATTTCAAACAAAAGGGACTGTTAATAATATTTGGATCTGTATTTTTTGGTCTTTCAATAGCTGGTTTTGCCCTCTCTTCAATGCAATATGGGAATTATTACGTTGCACTCATTCTTCTTTTTATCGTCGGTGTAAGTAGTTCGTGCTACATGATATCGATAATGAGCTCGCTACAAATAATGGTTCCAAACCATATGAGGGGAAGAGTTATGGGATTTTACGGGATGACATGGAGCATAATGCCTCTAGGTGGAATGTATGCTGGGTTGCTATCGGGATATATTGGGGAAGACACCACCGGAGTTCCCATTGCAGTAGCAATAGGTGGGATTCTCATCGCCGTTTTCGCGATTGGGCCTTTCTTTATGAACAGGAACGTTAGAAACCTGGGAACGATATTACAGACTCATGAAGCGAATTAAATAATACTTGGTTGTTAAAACAATACGATCGATAACCTACTCACGATTCAGTCATCCGGGGCTCTCGTGAAAAGAAAACCAAAATGGCCCCCAGAAGAAGAGCTCCGATCACCAATACAAACCCTGGTCGGTAGGTATCGGTGATATCAAACAACAGCCCGATCAATACTGGGGCCACAGCTGTACCAAGTATTCTTACTGGTTGTGTTATACCTCCTATAGACCCTATATGTGCCCGGCCGAAATATCGTGCCCACAAAGATTCACTTAGAGGAATAGTTCCTCCGAATCCAAAACCGTATAGGAAAAACCCGGCCAATAACATTGGGATCAGTGAAATTGGACCCGATACCAACATTAAAGAAACACCGATTGAAGATATAGTGTAGGCTGCCATCACAAGAAATCTCGGGTGAAATCTTTGCATTGCAAACCCCCATACCGGCTTTGACGACAGATTGGCAAGGCCGTTGACTGAAATACCAATTGCTCCGACAGTTCGGGCAAAACCTGACTCCTGAGAAAACGGAATTGCATGTATCAACACAGAAGCAAGCCCTGCCATTATGAAAGTGAACCCGAAGACTAAAAGCCAAAAACTACCGGTTTTGATTGCTTCTGAGCGATTGAAAGGTCGGAATTCAGATTCAGGTATATCTGACGGACCATGATCATCATAGTCATCAATCCCGTCAGGTAAAAGGCCATGATCCTCTGGGGTTCGACGCATAAAGAAACTTACAGGTACAACCAGAATAAGTATAAAAACACCGAGGGAAAAATACCCGGTTCTCCAACCAAAGTTGTCTACAACTCCAGTCAATATCAGAGGGGTTACCAAGCTACCCAGAGATATTCCTGACGACCCTAGCGCCAGTGCCCATCCCCTCTTCCTGACAAACCACTTATTAACAGCAGAATTCATAACAAATGGACTAAATAAATTCCATCCAACGAATCCAGCGACTAAATATACGAACAAATAAACCATTAAACTGGACTGGATCCCAAGTAGAACCAGGCAGACAGCACTCATGGAAGCCCCAGTGAATATCAGCGGTTTGGGTCCTCTCCGATCAAGAATACTTCCGACTACTATGCTCGAGAACGCTCCCGTACCAATTGCAATCGAGGGTCCTAACGTATATTGCCAAACTTTCCAGCCTAGATCGTCCACCATGGGTAGAGTGAATACGCCAATGGCAGATTGGCTTACACTCAGGAATGCAAAATTACATAGAATAGCTCCTAAAACTATCCACCAACCATAATAGAGACGTGAAAACATGTGTCTATACTATAGAGTTCTATCATGAAAACTGATATAGGAACATACAACAAGAGAACCTAGACTCATATCTACGCTTTGCCATTGAAGTCCGAGTGCTTCCCCTAGGCTCACCACCATTGTCTGCTGGTAGTAGGCGAGCGACTTTTCAGACTCACGCATAGCGGGTTTGACGGCGTCGCAATGTGTCCGTACAATCGCTGCCCGTACAATCGTCGCTGTCTAAGGCTTATGGGTTCTTAGGGCGCCCCGGACTGATATGGAAACGCCCGAATAACGAATGCTATCCAAATAACGAATGCTAACTGCACGAGAGGGAACTTGCCGAAAACCATCAACGATTTCACACCGGAGCATTTGGAGTTCCAAATGTTCGTCCTGGACGAACTAGCCGATGAACTTTTGGAGCAAGGAAAAGATGTCCTAAAGCTCACCATTGGGGTGCCCGAGCTGCCGACGCCAAAGCCCGTCTTGGATCGCATCGTCGGAGCTCTAACCGATCCAGACCATGTTCGCCGAGTCTATCCAGAAGGACTTCCGGAACTGCGAGAAGCGATTGTCGACCATTACAACGCCAAATACCAGGCGGATACCTCAATCGACCACGTTATCGTCAACACTGGCACTTCACCGATATTCAGAAACATCTTTCAACTTGTCTCGGGACAGGGACGGGAGATTCTTCTGCCGCGTCCCTACTACGCGCTGTACGTCTATTGCGCAACACTGGCCAACGCAACCGTCAAATTCTACGATATCGACCTGAATACCATGCGCGTCGACATGGATTCGTTCCGCAGGAATTTTTCACCGGAACGAACGTCTTTGGTAGTGGTGAATTCACCGGGCAACCCTATTGGCAACGTCGTACGGCCCGATGAACTGCGTGAAATGTATGGAATAGTCGACCATCAGGCGTATATCCTCAACGATGAAATCTACAACAACTGTGTTTTTGACGACGAATTCCAATCATCGCTGGAACTCCTGCCCGAACACAAAGATGTCTCAATCGTGACCAACAGTTTTTCCAAAGGGTTTCGCATGTACACGAAACGGGTGGGGTTTGCTATTTTGCCCCAAGAACTCCAGGTCAACTTGCGAGTAATGCAACAGCACACTCTCTTGTGCACTGACCCTTGCTATCAATATGGCATGATAGCTGCCCTGGAGGATGATGAAAGCCCCGCAGAACTCGCCGACCTTTACCGATCTCGTGGTGAGTATACAACCCGACAGTTGAACGGTACCGGTTGCGACCCCATCGATGCCGAAGGCGGTTTCTACGCAGTTTTGCGATGTGCCGACTGGAATCGGGAACACGGATTTCCATCCTCCAAAGAATTGGCACGCGACATCCTCAACCGAGCCCACGTCGCAGTTGTCCCAGGAACCGATTTCGGCATACCGCAAGACCTGCGGCTCGCTTTCTGCAACGACCGATACAACGAAGGCATCGACCGGTTAAGGAGTTATTTCTCTTCCGAGCTTTAGCAGGAATTCTACTTTTGTATGCTCCCAACGTGAGTGTTAAGGCTTCCAAGAAGGAAATTCAGATAAGCGAAACTGTTCGAGTTGTGCCTGAAACTGACGGCAATTTCGTCACCACTGGACAAACATTGGCATTACCACGTGAGTGTAGCCTTCTTTGCCTGTGGCCCTAACCACACCAGGGCTTGAAGCTGAAGTCATCTCAAAAGCAACCTCACCTTCCCCAAGAACATCCAAGACCTCAGCCAAATATTTATTGTTAAACGCTATCCTGGATTCTTCATCCACATCGCCTTCGACAACACCATCTATTTCACCCTGGTTATCTCCAACTTCTTCGGCTCTGGAAGATATGGAAAGTTTTCCCCCATCTTCATCATTCACGATTTGGATCCGG
>DTSF01000089.1 GCA_012965485.1 Dehalococcoidia bacterium | reverse complement strand
TAGGAGTAAGGCAGCATCGAGGGTATTTTTTAATAGCATGGCTATTGTCATCGGCCCAACCCCCCCAGGAACCGGGGTAATAGCAGATGCTTTTGGTGATACGCCTTCAAAATCTATATCCCCTGTCAAACGGTAGCCGCGGGAACGGGTGCTATCTTCGATACGATTAACACCTACATCTATGGCTACAACACCGGAGGAAACCAGATCACTAGTCACAAAATTTGGTACGCCAATAGCTGCCACCAATATGTCAGCACTTCGAGTAATATCTTTCAAACTATTCGTCATGCTATGACACAAAGTGACCGTAGCATCACCTCCATTCCCCTTCAGGGAAAGCAAATTAGACAATGGTTTGCCTACGATATTACTCCTACCTAATATAACCACATGTTTGCCCTTTGGGTCATTCCCTGATCTTAAAAGCATTTCCTTGATACCGGCAGGTGTCGCAGGGATAAATGAGGCAGAACCCATTGACAATAAGCCGACATTTTGAGGATGGAGACCATCAACATCTTTTTGCGGATCTATCGTGCACAATATCTCGTTCTCATCCAAATGAGTTGGAAGTGGCAGTTGTATTAGAATTCCATCACAATTATCATCCTTATTCATAATTTGAATCTGCTGTAACACCTCTTCTCTGGTAACAAACGTAGGAAAATTGATAATGTGGCTTTCCATGCCCACATTGATTGCAGAACTCTTTTTGTTCCTTACATATACTTTAGAGGCAGCATCATCTCCCACCAAAATAACTGATAACGAAGGTATTATGGAACATTCTTCAAATAACCTACGGACTGACACCTTCACTTCAAGTTTTATCGATTCTGATATGGCTTTTCCATCAATAAGTTTATATTTCATTAATATTTAAACGCAGTGGTCACAAAATTATTGGATACACTATTATACCTATACCGGTTCAAGCAATTTTAAATGTTCAGGAAATAGTCGATATGCTAATTACAGGAATTGACATAATTGAAATAGCGCGAATAGGGGATGTGCTGAATAAATATGGTGTTAGGTTTCTGAATCGAATATATACGGATTCGGAACAAAAATATTGTAGGGGAAGAGCAGCACAACTGGCATCAAGATTTGCGGCGAAGGAAGCTGTTATGAAGGCCCTGGGAACAGGTGTAAGAGGAGTAGGATGGAAAGATATAGAAATCAAAAGAGAGAAAGGGGGACCTCCCTATATTCAGCTACACGGTAGAGGTCAAGCTAGAGCTTCTAAAATGGGCTTGTCAGATATTTCCCTTTCATTGTCCCATTCAAATGATTTTGCCGTGGCCTCAGTGGTCGGCGAGACCGAGCGAGGAAACAGGATAACTAGATAAACTGGTGCTTACACCAAGCGGTGGTTATCAGCTTATTTATTTTGATCCCGAATATATTGAACTAGCTGCCATCTCTGTTCTTCAGTTAGCAGATATCCAAATTGAGGCATAATTGCAGTCGAATCTTTCCCTCTAGCTGCGGCAGCTAATCCGGGTCTCCCTCCCCATGTAATATAGCCAAAAATCTCTCCGTCACTCAAATCGCTAACTCTTTTTGAGATAAGATTTACAGGAGCTGGCCCACTATACGCTTTACTTCCATCATTTCGTGCACTATTTAGGGTGGTGATTAACCCATCTCCCTGCAATGATTGCCCATGACAAACCTGGCAATTTATCGCATAAATTTTTGCGGCCTGACTTCCATCATAATTGGCCATATGATCCTGAATTGACAATGATTTAAGAGCTTGAATGTCAAATACCTTAACCTCGGCCCCCGTCACAGGAACAGAGCCTTCCGGTGGAAGGATCCTAGGAACTTCCTGAGACCGATAAGAAGGAGAATAGTGCATTTCAGAGAATATTTGAACTGCGTGAGAACCTGTTTCCGGAAATACAGGCAGTTCAAACCTAATAGCGCCCCCCACTTTGACCTCTCCGGTTTTGCTGTTGTAGCAACCGGAGCTGACAAGCAAGGCGACCAAAAGAACTGTCACCATAACTAGTGGCGCAACAATTCGTATGTTCAAACCATCGTTAGACATATTTGACTTCTTTTTAATTACTCCCAACCTCTAATTATTTCCCCGTCAGTACCTGCCTTATTCAAGGCCGTTTCAGCAACGCCGGTGCGGGTTTCATCAGTCGTCACAGTGACACCAATATGACCCTCTGTAATTTTTTCACTGTACGCTCCCATAAATATTCGCGGGAGACGCGATTCAAAAATAATCCCTATGACGGTAAATATAATAGCGCCGAGCATCGATCCTTCATACATGATGATGGCCATTGGTGGAATTGATAGTATTGGCTTACCACCCGTTATCAAGGGATACGCCAATTCAGTACCAGCCGTGATCAACAGGGCGATGGTAAATCCACATAATGCCCCAATCAACGGCCACCTATAGAGTTTATGCTCTGGTGCTGCCTCCCCAAAGGTACCTTCAGGGTAAGGAACCCCAGTAAGTATTTCATACTCTCCTTCCTCAAATCCTGCCTCCCTTAGGTTATCTAGGGCATCAGCAGCAGAATCTTCTTCACTGTACAGACCTAATACACTTCTTTTTGCCATAACAAATACTCTCTCAAATTGCCTTTAATGTTTTTTTTCATAATAGTGATGAGGAAGACCTTCACGAATCGTCGCTGGGATAACTCGCCTACCCACCTTTATGAGACGGCGATTTACCATCCCTTCTTTAATATCGAATAATGGGATCAACGGTAAAACTTTGGCGAACAACAACATTCCCAAAGCTACAAAAGCAAAAGTTTCAACAATTATCAATATCTCAATAATTGATGGGTGATAGGTACCCCAATCAAAAGTCATATGGGTCCGTCTAACTAGACCAGGAATGATGATCAAAAACCTCTCTAACCACATACCTATATTAACCAGTATCGTCGTGAAGAACATCAAGGCTACACTCCGCCTTACTTTTTTAAACAACCACATCGGAACCGGTATCACAAATGAAGTAATGATAAAAAGGGCAAACAGGGGGGCATAGGGCCACTGGAAAGCCTGTAATTCCCTCAAGGCAAGCTCAGGACTCTCCAAGGTGTATAGTGCATACACCCATTCCAAAAAGAAGAAGAAGAACCACGTTGTGGCAACAATGATCAACAATCTCCCAATTGCGTCAAAGTGGTCAGGCTTAATATATTTGTCCAGCCCGTAAAGCCAAACAGAAAGTGCCATCAGCATCGCCACAGCCGACACTCCCGAGTGAATGGCTCCAATTATGAAATAGGGAGCAAATATGGTCGAGTGCCAGCCTTCAACACCGATCAAAACCGCAAAGTCCCAAGAAACTATCGAATGCACTGACACAAACACAGGCAACACGAGTGCAGACAGTAAAATACCAGCAAGAATCTGCAACTTCCATTGCCTAGGTGTGCCTCTGAAGCCCAAGGCTAGTTGAGCATAAATTTTCTTTACTATTGGTTTTTTTGCCCTATCCCTGAGTATCGCTATATCAGGTAGTAAACAAACAAATACAAACAACGAACTAGCAATCAGATACGTGCCAACAGCACTTGGATCCCACACGAATGGTGACCTGATATTTGGCCATATGCCACGACTAAAGTCATACGGGAGAATCCAGTACAAAACACGCCAAGGTCGACCTACGTGCATTAACGGGGTGTGCAGAGCTGCGATCAGGGAAAATACAGTCATAACTTCTGCCGCTCTTGTAATAGGACGACGCCATTCAGCCTGGGTCAATCTCAGAATCGCAGATATCATAATTCCGGCATGGCTGATTCCAATCCAGAAAACGAAATTGGCAATGAAGAATCCCCACATAACAGGCCTGTTCAAGCCAGTCACACCCAGCCCGTGATACACCATGTAAAAGAAAGCACCTAACCCAGTGAGTACGACCAAACCAAGAAATGAGACCGCCGGCAACCACCATTTAGGTACAGTCAAGACGCCCTTTAACAGATCTTCGTTAATCTGCTTATGGCTTAGTTGTGTGTGTTCCTGCATTTATATATATCCATCTAATTTAACTTTTAAAATGCTAACTCCTCTCACCTGACTTCAATCACTATCTTGATTTACCCATTACCGTAACTTTAGTTCTATGAAACTTAACTTCCGCCTTGTAAAGAAGCATTTCCTTTTGCTCCCATAAATTGATTGCAGGTATCAACCTGGTAGCCAACATGAAAGTTAAGATCGAACCACCTATAAACCCCACCATTATAAAAATATCTGCTATTTCGGGAGCGGGA
>DTSF01000088.1 GCA_012965485.1 Dehalococcoidia bacterium | reverse complement strand
GATTTGATTTTGATACCTTATCAAGAATTAATGAGAAGTTGATTTATGTCGCTATTAGCGGATTTGGTAGTGAAGGTCCTGATGCCGAATTGCCAGGATATGACATTGTCCTCCAGGCAAGATCCGGTATCCTATCTTTAAGAACATTTCCCGACGGAACCCCAGTTCCCTATCCCATCATGTTCTCAGATATGTCTGGATGTATGTCCCTTTCTTATTCTGTCATGTTGGCTTTATGGGACCGGGAAAAGACAGGAAAAGGTCAAAAGATAGAATGCTCTTTATTAAATCAAGCTTTGGCCATGCAGATGCAGCAATTAATTTGGGTCGACAACGACAAAGGGAGTCTACCGGGGGATGCTCCCTCAGCTATATCCTCCTGCTATCAGTGTGCTGACGATAAATGGATTGCCATAGTGGTCATGGAATCAAATCAGTGGGCGGGGCTTTGTCGAGTCTTAGATCTGGAGCACCTTATAGATGATCCCAAATTTGATAGTTATGAGGGGCGTGTTGGAAATGCCGCTGAGCTTGGATCACTATTCCAGGGAATATTTCCAACCAATAGTAGTGATTATTGGACATCAGAATTGAACCGTGAGAGGGTACCCTGTTCTCTGGTTCAAGAAAGAGACGATCTTCTAACTGATGACCAGGTTATTAAAAATAGGATGATAGGCTCCGATATTCATCCTACTGTAGGAAATATAAATTATGTGATGCCACCTTTTAAAATGTCTAATCACGGTCACGTTAATTCAGCTCAGATGCCGGCCCCTTTATTGGGAGAGCATACAAGAGAAATATTGCAAAATTTGGGTTATGAAAAAGAAGAAATAGACTCTTTGTTGACTAGAAATATTATTCGAGCAAATTTTGATTAATTATGTTGGTAGATTGAGGCAAAAATTATGTCAGATTCAAAACCCCGAATTCACGTAATAGGAACGGGTGGAACCATAGCAGGAATAGGGCCCAATAGACTTGACTACACTCAATATGCTGAGCTAGGTAAAAAATTAAGCATAGAACAATCCTTAGAGCGAATACCTGAAGCAAATGATATAGCCAATATTGAATGCGAGGATCTCATAAGCGTCGGTAGTCCGGCCATCGGCCCCACAGAATGGCTGAATTTAGGTCGGAGAATCAACACCCTTTTGAATACAGCAGATATTGATGGCGTTGTTGTAACACATGGAACTGCCACACTGGAGGAAACAGCCTACTTCCTGCACTTAACAGTAAAGTCTAGAAAACCCGTAGTCATCACTGGAGCAATGCGACCTCCCACCGCATTCGGCACCGATGCAGATCTCAACCTAATGGACGCTATCAGAGTCGCCGCCACACCTGATGCAATAAACAACGGTGTGCTAACAGTTCTCAACAATGAAATTCACAGTGCCCGCGATGTATACAAGGCAAATACTTTGCGGGTTGAAACATTCCGTGCAAACGAAATGGGGTTTTTAGGCTATGCAGATTCAGATGGAGAGGTACTATTTTATAGAGCACCTACCCGTAAACATACATTCTCAACTGACTTTGACGTTGAAGATCTGACGGAACTCCCACGAGTAGATATTGTGTATGCCTATGCAGGCTCAGACAGTTTACTTGTCGAGGCCGTACGCAAAAATAGATCGGACGGTATGGTATTAACCGGTTTTGGATCTGGAACTTTGCCTCCAACTATGCTGGAAACTGGAGCTGAGGCCGCCCAAGAAGGGATTCCTGTAGTTTTGGCATCAAGGTCCACCGCGGGCAGAACCGTCATTACACCACGTATCACCAAATTAGGGTTTCTGGTCGCCGATAACCTTCATCCACAAAAAGCCAGAATACTTTTAATGTTAGGTTTAACAATCACCAAGGATCACGATATCTTGCAACAAATGTTTATGACTTATTAATAGTGATTTCTTCAAACAAAAACAGGAACCGATATGACACAGGACAAAAAATAATCCGTCATGCTATGGAAGTGGAAGTTTACAACCAGAGCAGTGAAAAGCGATAAATGAGAATATGAACCCAACCCCTTCTTCGACTGGTCTATTTATACCAAACCCATGATCAACCCTATTAATTTTTCAAAGCCTTTATTCCTTTTTCTGCACCTTCAATCAGAAATCCAAGGTCCGAGTTGTACATAATTACCTGCATTCCTTTTTCCTTCCATTCAGTAAGTTTTTCTATATTCCCCATATGTATACCCGGGGCGACCCCGAGTTTTACTGAAATATCTATAACTTTTTGAATGGCGTTGACCACAGTTGGGTGAGAAGTCTGCCCGGGTACTCCATAAGATAGAGATAAATCCTCAGGTCCAACAAGAGCCACATCTATTCCAGTCACCGAAAGTATTTTTTCCAAATTTTCGATCGCGGCCTTTCTTTCTATTTGAGCAATAGCCACCGTATCTTTATTCTGAATTTCAATAAATTCAGCAAGATCTCCAAACCTGTAGTCAGAGTGCGGGGCATCCCCAGATAGACCTCTAATTCCTTGAGGTGGATACTTCATAAAACTAACTAAAGTTTCTGTGTCAGTGACATTCTCTACCCTTGGCAGCATCAACCCCATGGCTCCTGCATCCAGATACCCAGCAGCAAGGCTATAGTCAAGATTCCTGATTCGGACCAAGGGACAAATTTTTTCCAATCGAGCAACTCTTAAAATTTCCCTAACAGTTCCTTGATCGTATGGACTATGTTCACAATCAACCATAAAAAAATCAAATCCAGCTCGTTTAAAAATTTGGGCAGCTGTAGGATTCACCATCTCCTGAAGCATAGTGCCATAGATCTTTTTACCTTCTTTCAGATTCTTTTTCATTTCGTTTCTAAACATTTTGCACCCCTCAATTCAAATTTCATCAATAGATCCATATTGCATATCATGTCTGATTATACGTATTAGCCCGTATCCTTTAAAATTTTGTATATCATTAAAGTTAAAAAAGAGAGATTAAATGAGCAGGGATTCTCTGTGGAAACAATTGGAAACTACTTTAAAAGATAAAATAACCACTTTTGACGGAGTGGCGGGCTTAGCGGTAAAAAGCCTCACAAGTGGAAAAAGCATTTCAATCAATGGCGATGAAGTATTCCCCACAGCTTCAACAATAAAGATACATGTATTGGCAAAGCTGTTTTCTCTGCAAGAAGAAGGCGAAATAGACTTATCACAAAGAATTCGCTTTACTCAGAATATGTACGGAGCTGGAAGTGGGGTAATTCATTTCTTAGAGAATGATCCTGAATTTACTATTTTGGACGTGGCTATACTCATGATGCTTGCGTCAGACAACACTGCTACCAACACCTGTATAGATATTGCCGGGATGGAAGGAATTAATGATTTAATTCGAGACATGGGCTTATCTGAAACCAAGCTCAGACGCAAAATGATGGATCCTGATGCAATAAACAGGGGTGATGAAAATGTTTCTACCCCGAACGAATTAATCTTGATGATGGACCAATTACATAACGGGAAGCCTACTCCAAAAGTATCCGCTCAAGTCTTAAGAATCATGAGTAAACCAAAATCCGCTTATCTGAATAGGGCCATTGGATCTGAGGTGGTAGTGGCCAATAAACCAGGGGGTATGGACAAGGTACGAGGTGATACAGGCATAGTCTATTTACCAAATAACCCGTATGCAGTCTCCATTATGAGCAAATTTTCCATGGTCGATTCAATAGCTCAGGAAGGTTTTCTTATTGGTCTTGCTAGAACCATCCACAAGTTTATGGCAATTGTGGAAGAAACAAATGAATTCGGACTAGGTTTGCCAAAAACCCTACCCTTATAGATAAAAAAATGGAAACAAGAGTATTAGGAAAATCTGATTTAGAAGTCTCCACGGTGTGCTTTGGTGCCTGGCCAATTGGGGGAGGCATGGGAAATGTCGACCCAAAACAAGCTGTAGACACTATCCAAGCGGCAGTGGACTCAGGAATTACTTTTATCGATACTGCTGAGGGTTACCAAACTAGTGAGTCAGTCTTGGGGCAAGCCTTAAAAGGCAGGCGGGATTCAGTGATTCTGGCCTCCAAGCTGTCAGGGCCAGATCATTCAGAAAAACACATTTATGAAGCGATAGAAAACAGCCTGTCTGCTTTGAATGTCGAATACATTGATCTATACCAGCTTCACACCCCGCAACCCAAATGGCCTATAAAAAATACCATGGAAACCCTTATGGCTCTCAAAGATCAAGGCAAGATCCGGCATATAGGGTTATCGAACTTCACGTCCGACCAAACGCA
>DTSF01000087.1 GCA_012965485.1 Dehalococcoidia bacterium | reverse complement strand
CACACTCAAGAAACATGCTGTTTGCGTTTAGCACCTGGATTACCTTTAAAGTCCAGGCCTAAAGGAAACACCGTGTTCCTCTGCAGATTCGAGGAAAGAATCTGAATCAAATCCCGATGGAAATTTTAACCAAAAATAATACCCCCCTTTTGGAAAGGAATATGAAACGGATGTCCCAAAGTACTCCTTTAAACTCTTATCCATTTCCAGGGCCCTGGAAAGATACTCGGACTTCAGTTTTTTGACATTCGATTCCAAGTGGCCCAAATCTATCACCTCTTTAATCAATGCAGAGGCATAGTGATTGAATCCCCCGCCACTAAAGGTTAGTGCGGCATCTGACAATTTACCTACAACTTCTCTCGATGAGTGTATCCAGCCAGTTCTTAATCCCGGAGCCAAAATTTTGGAGAATGACCCAAAGGATATGACTCGATTCCCTGAATCAAAATACATCATAGGTCTCGGAGGCCTTTGATCAAAATAAATGAGTTGATAAACCTCGTCGGCAAATATTTGAAAATTATATTGATTAGCCAACGCGACGAGATGCACCCTTCTCTCTTCAGTCAGAGAAGAGGCAGTTGGATTCTGAAAAGTGGGGATCGTGTACAAAAATTTAGGGCTTAGGCCATTTTCTAAAACTTCTTGTAATGCTTCTGTATCCAGTCCATCTTCGTCAGTGGGAATTCCAGCAATATTAAGAGAGTGTTCCCGGAAAATTTTTTCGATCACAAAATAAGTGGGCTCTTCGACTACAACCGTATCCCCTGAGTCTGCATACATCGTGGCGGCCAAATCCAAAGCTTGCGAGGCGCCGGCAGTAAGAAACAAATTGTGGGGGTCCACATCTGGAAGATATGCCTCCTGATTTGACAAAAATGATGCAAGGCTTTCCAAAAAGGGCCCATACCCCTGGGTTGCACCATACTGTAAGGCAGAGTTATCACCCTTTGAGAACATCCTAGATGATGCTTCACTTACTTCATTGAAAGGATGCAGTCGTGATGAAGGGTGCCCCCAGCCAAGGTCTATAACACCCGGCTTAATATCAACGAGTAAAGTTGGCAGATTTTTCGTCATCTTATCTGGAAACTATCCTACTGGTTTTCGAAATATATATATATTCTCCGATGGTGATGATGAATCCAGGTTCCATTGGTCAGCCACAAACTCCATAGTCCTAGGTCTGTAAAAACTTATATGTGTAGGATCCAGCCTATAGTACCAGTCCTCAAAATTAATTCCCTCATACAAGATAGATGTCATAATCCCGATCAGACCACCCGGTCTGACTAAATCATGTAGAAGCTGGAAATCCTCATTTGGTTTTGTAAAGTGTTCCACTGTTTCAGTACTAACTACAAAATCATATAACTTATCTAGATTCTCTTGACGATTCGCAAAAATAGGATCGAAAATCTCCATTCTGAAACCCTCTGATTCCAGCATTAGAGCTAAGGTAGGTCCTGGTCCGGAACCATAATCCAACCCAGTTTGACCACGTATTAGATAAGGAGTCATTTGGTTTTTCAGCCTACTAAGAAACTTCTGATAGCCAGGGTCATTAGGCGAATTATTGTGTTCCAGGTATCGATCACGCTGTTTGTCTACAGTCAATTGGTACTGACTTGGGACAAATACCAGCCCGCAATCATCACAAGATAAGTATCGGCGTTCCAATTTTTTCCTAGCACTGGTAAATAAAAGGTTTACCTGAACTGACAGGCAGAGAGGGCATTTCTTTTTAAGAACCTGAGAACTCACTTTTTTCAACTTTAACGTGGTAGCGCATACGGGATTCGAACCCGTGGTCTCCGCCTTGAGAGGGCGGTGTCCTAGGCCGCTAGACGAATGCGCCACGGCTAAAAATCGGTTTCCATTATCTAATTTTACCTGAGTGTTGCCAACTAATTTACAATATCTAGGTTCAATCTCTGGGTCCCTGGGCGTTTTCCGTTAACCATCCGGCTTAAATGGTCAACGTTCACACCAAGTATTTCGGCCTTTTGTCTCAAACTCATGCTGGCTTTCTTGCTTGTCCTACTGGTCTGGTTTGCCACTTTGATAACTCAAATTAAAGGTCTGTAGAGACATCTTTAAAGCTCTTTGATGGCATCAGATGGAAATTCCTGTAATACCTCTTCAAGTTTCATGGTGTCATTATAAATAATTCAAAATCATGTGTGGACAACGGCTATTTGTATTGGGAGGCTGAGAGGAGGAAGGGGTATTAATCTGGCTGTAATTAGCACTGTTTCAATGAATATGTCATTATCCGACTGAATAAATCTCAGGAGGATGATATGGAAACAGCACTAATTGTTGCCATAGCCCAAATAGCAACAGGAATGGCCACCCTAGTAGTAGCCTTGTTCTTAGCTGCTCAACTGCTAATACAGAAAAGGCAACTTGGAATCGCCCATCAAGATTCAGTCAGGGAATTAGGATTCGCTGCTCGCACTAGAAATGAAGAGTTAATATTGGCTAGGTTAACTAATAAATCTCTTCTCAATTCATATTTGAAGGTTGGAGCAGGCCTTGAAACTCCCAGCGATGAAGAAACCCATCAGTTCATGAATTACATGCGCCTTTCATATCTTCAGATGATTAACGAATGGCGTTTAGGTGTGAATGACCAAAATGTCGAATATTTCAAGGGACGATTAGGTGTGTTAATGGGAAGTGTTGGGGAGCGACGATACTACCTAACAAATGGGAAAATAATCGTTGGGACTGTATTCGGTCTTAGTGATTTAGTTAATTTAGGCGACATGGTTTATGAAGAATTGCAAGGAAGGCCTGTTCCGGCATAATCCAAAACAATGTGTGGCGCTATGCTCTCTAAGTAGGGCTGGCGGAAAGATGAACCCCTACTAACCAACAGTCATTTTATTAGAGCGATGGCAAGTAGCTGGTGAATAAATACCCCCGGCAAGTCTATTCTTCGATTTTGGTCCAATCGTTAAACTCTTCTTTACCGCCACGAACTTTCCAATCTGAATCAATTGTTAATTTGCTGGTTATTCCTCCACGTACATTGAATTCCATAACAATGCGAATCCGTTTCGGGGAGTAAACATCCATTAAGTCGTCATAAATAGTGTTGATAATTCGTTCATATGAAATACGCGTATCTCTAAATTGGTAAAAATATTGTTTTAATGACTTTAATTCAATAACACTTTGCTCTGGATAAAATGTTATGTTAGCCACAGCAAAATCAGGTTGTGCTTCGGCGCCGATAAACGTTATTTCTGGGGCAACAATCTTAATTTCATATGCCTCAGAAGTCGGGTTACCTATCTTCTTCAGAATGCTAGTTTCACTCCATTTACTCATAATTGCTCCTAATGGAATTGAAATTCTTGCAATTTATTGTGCCATGCGGCTGGTTATATTGCTATTGAAGGGCAATGAAGGGTGCTATAAAGTTTGAATAAAGTCCTGTAGCCTTAGTGCCTTTATTAGCTAGGCTTTTAGATTTTCTTGTCTAAGAACGTGCATCAATCATGCACCAATTCACCCAAACACCGCGGAGGGGGTAGCAACGCCTGACCCGGCTCCCCTAGTATGTGAGGCATAACCGACAAAAAACTAAACTCTCAGGAAAACAAAAAGGAGATTTAAATGAGCTACGCAAGAATCAACATGGTCGAATTCAATTCAGAAGAACACGCTAAAGCCGAAATAGCAGACTACGCAGCTAGTGCTGCCTCAGAGTTCCCCGAAGCTGAAATACTCCTAAGTGTGACAACGGGTGCCGAGAGTGCGGTAGTTGTTTCAATCTACCCTGACAAAGATGCTTTCGAACGTTCAACTGTAGCTAGGGCAGCGCGGCTAGGGGGACATGAGGAAAGAATTAAAAATGTTGAGGTACTAGAGGGCGAAGTGACCCTAGCACATGTGAAACCTGATTGACCCCGTACCCCATCATTTCACTCTAATAACACTTTTACCCTTGCAAACGTTGGATAGTTAGCACTAGCTGGCCCCTATAAAATGTTAAGCCTCCATCAATACTTTATCTTATGGGTTTTCCTGCCCTTTATCCACTCCACAATCTGGTCTATCCCAGATACTTCCACATAGCCTGGGAGAGTTTTGGGAACTTTCACCTTCACATCAAAAGGAATATCTAAATAGTTGAGAAAACCTTTTAGGTAAGCTGAATATTTGGCTCTGGGGTTCGGCTTTGGATGTACTGGCTTTGATAGGTACTTTTCTGCATTTTTTTCTGAAAGTGTTGCCAGAGTGTTGCCAAGCCAGTCACAAAACTTCCCAG
>DTSF01000086.1 GCA_012965485.1 Dehalococcoidia bacterium | reverse complement strand
TACTAATACTGGTTAATCTCTAGCATAAACGGAGATAGAGTTGACGTCAGCAGATCGTGCCCTTTCCCAGTCTTCCCCGTAGTGATGAGGGTCCAACGAAGTATGAGATGCTTCGTGTAAAAATACCTCTTCCAACACCCCTTGATCGATATATGTTAGTCCTCTTTCATGATGTATCAGAAGGTTATTGTTTCCGCCACCAAAATCCTCATCCCCTTTATGTAGCCAGATTGTCTCCACTTCCGTTCTTAATAAAGTTGGAAGTTGCCCAACTGCATGGAGATAAAATAAAGCTGCCGCTTCAGCACTGTCGGGGGTTTCAAACTCTGAATTCACCTGCACTTCTATTTTGAGTCCGTCTGCAAAATCAGCTTCAAACAGAAATGGATTTACTGTGTCAAAGGTTCCGGTTCTCCTATCAAACATTACTCGAGGAGCATCAGGTATTTTTTTTAAAGACCCAAAAAAACTTGGATCAGAGGTATTCAGTATTTCGGTGGTACCTGGAATCCAAACAGTTCCAGTAAATGGAGGTGGTACAGGAGTAGGAGTCGCTGTAGGTTCGGGAGTTGGAGAAAGTGTCGGAATATCTGTGGGGGTCGGTTCTGGGGTCAAGGTGGGACTTGGAAGTGGTGTACTAGTGGAAGTTGAGGTTGGTTCTGCTGTTGCAGTCGCCACTGGCTTAGCGGTGGAAGTTGGTTGTACGGGAATCATTGTTGGGAGTTCCATAGCAACCGGCACCGGCTTTGTTGGGACAACAGTTGCTACTTCACTGGTATTTGACGTTGTTTCGGAACAAGCCGTCATAAAAGTGATCAAAGTAGTAATCAGAATAAGGGGAATTAATTTTCTAGAACGCATCGCGAGATAGTAACATTTTGGCTATCACACTGTGTGATCGGACGTCCTGGTTCTCGAACGTCTTGACAGAGTGGATGGAGCAGTAACGACTGATGAATTTTCTCCCGGTATGAGGTTCTTTTCCTATCGACGGCTGTCATAGGTTCGAAAAAAAAGATATTATCGTTCACAATTACGAAGAGATTCTATGTTTCGAATATGCTTAATTAGGAGAAGCTTCACGAGGTCGAGAGTCTCATTCTTTCGAAAGACAATTAACGAAGGAGGAAAATAATGGGAAAAGCCCTTGAGGGTATCAGAGTAATAGACATGACTCACGACCAAGCTGGACCTTCCTGCACCCAGATGCTTGCATGGCTAGGTGCTGAGGTAATCAAGGTTGAGATGGCAGACGGCATAGGGGATCGCGCGAGGTGGCTGAGGCGTGACGACCCGAACCTAGACAGTTATTTTTTTCTGCTTTTAAACAATAACAAGAAAAGCACCACGCTTAACCTTCGCGACCCCAAAGGGAAAGAATTGTTCAAGACGCTGATCAAGGACGCGGACATCATGGCAGAGAATCGCGGTCCAGGGGCGATGGATAGGCTTGGTCTAGGGTATGAGGATCTTAAGACAATCAATCCTAGACTAATTTATGCTTCGATCAAGGGTTTTGGATCCTACGGACCTTACTCTGACTACAAATGTTTTGAACCTGTAGCGCAGGCCACCAGTGGAGCACTGAGTTGTACTGGGTTCGATGATCGGCCTCCGGCGATGCTTGGAGCCAATGTGGGGGATTCAGGTACCGGGATGCACACAGTCATAGGTATTCTTGCTGCCTTGGTGCAACGCAACGTGTCTAATGAAGGCCAATTGGTTGAAGTGGCTATGCAAGAGGCTGTTTTGAATCTAACTCGTGTCCGGTTCACTGGAACACTGACAGATGGCTCCGCAGAACCACGCCAGACCAGCCACGAGGGGCGTAGGCCTGGTTCCGTTGGTGGGCTATTCGTGTGTGCTCCAGGAGGGCCAAACGATTACGTCTATTTGATGTTACCGCCCGATAACCCGGGCATGTTTCCGTTGGCGATGGGTGCTATGGGTCGCTCAGACCTCATTGAGGATAAACGATTCGCAACTCACGAATCTCGGACTGCCAACGCCGAGGAATTAGGGAAAATCATAGAGAAGTGGACCGCCCAGAGAGATAAACGGACTGTCATGTCTGCCTTCGCGGCAGCAGGGGTTCCTTGTGGAGCTGTCTATGACACATCAGAAGTTATGGCCGACGCCCACCTGAGAGAACGTGAGACAATAACCGAAATTAAGCACCCGACCCGCGACACCTATCCAATGATCGGATCCCCTGTGCGTCTGTCTGCTTCGTCCGTCAAGGTCACTCGAGCTCCGCTATACAGCGAACATTCCGACGAAATTTTCTCGACTCTCGGAGGACTATCTCAAGCAGATATGCTTGAACTCAAAAACGCTAAGGTAATTATTTAGGATTAGAATCTATAAAACTTCATAACCACGAAACGATTGCGGAGTTGAAAATACTCATGGTATGTAGAGGACCTCATGAGTGGATTATCAAACGAATTAGACAGATTTGGGGTTCAAAGAATTTAAGGAGGAAGAGTCATGTTAGATCTGGTAATACATGGCGGAACGGTCGTCACCCCCAGCGGAGTTGGCCAGTTTGATATTGGGATTCAAGGTGGGAAAATTGTGTTGGTTGCTGCTCGAGATGCAATTTTCGATGAATTCCAAACGTCCATAGACGCTACCGGCAAGTACGTTTTTCCCGGTGGCATCGAACCACACACTCACATCGCAACCCGCGTCTCCGAAGCTTGGGCAGGGCGTCGTGGGGTCATGACACAGTCTCCAGAAGCCGCGAGCCGGGCTGCAGCTCACGGAGGTGTCACAACATATATAGATTTTGCGGGAGGGATGGAAGGAACTGAAGACCGCGACCAGTCGGATAACTCAATCATGAAGAGGTTAGATGCCCGGCGTAGCGTATTTGCTGGCCACTCGTATACCGACTTCGCTTTTCATTTCACGCTCGCAGGGGAGGTCCCCACCAGCACCGTTGAAGAGATCAGAGAAGCTATCGAATCTGGAGTAGCCAGCTTCAAGGTTTTCACGACTTTCGGATCCAAAGTCCCATACGGACACCTCTGGGCGATTTTCGAAGCTGTGGGTATCAACGGGGGTATCATGGCCGTCCATGCAGAGGACGACGACATGGTCAAGTATATGGAAGCCAAACTTATTCGCGAGGGACGAGACCAGGGATACAATCTGCACCTAGCACACAACAACGTCTCCGAGGACATTTCGTTTCGAAAGATCATTCGTCTCTCGGAGCACACCGAGACGGGCATCTACTTCGTCCACACTACGGCAAAGGAGGGAGCCTTCGCTATAGCAGACGCCCGCAATAATCAATTACCTGTCTACGGCGAGACGCTCCACAACTACCTGCATTTCACCCATGAACATTATCGGGAGCCTGAGGGAACTGCCATCCATACCTACCCAGCCATCAAACATGCTTCGGATCGACACGAGCTCCAAGAGGCTCTGATTAACGGGACGCTAAGCACTACCGCCACAGACGAATACACTACCTATAAGGACGTGAAGCTTTCGGGCAACACCATTGAGACAGTTTGCGGGGGCCACAACGGAATCGAAACCAGATTGCCCGTCATTTACACGAAATTTGTCTCAACGGGCCGAATCTCGATTGAGCATTTCGTAAACATCACCTCTACAAACGCCGCCAAGATTCTCGGTATGTATCCTCAAAAGGGAGCCATTGCGACAGGAAGCGACGCAGACATCGTGTTATTTGACCCAGATATGAAAAGGACAATCACCCTCGATGGATTGCACGCAGATTCCGACTACTCCATTTGGGAAGGGTTCGAGTGCCAAGGCTATCCAGTGACGACCATCCTTCGAGGTAAAGTCATCGTTGAAAACGGAGAGCTAAAGGGTAGTCCCACAGACGGTAATTGGCTTGCTCGCAGGGTAGCCGCGGCGGTCCTCGCAAGCCCTGCGTGTTGATGCGGTAACTTAACCCCCGGGAAAGTACATGTATATCTAAGTTTACTCATTAACGGGAAGGATCAAGGGAGGCCAAAGTTAAAGAAGCGATATGAGCAACTTTATAAACACTTTTTTAAAACAAATTGCCCTCCAATTAGAGGGCTAAGGAGCAATTACTATAGCTTTAACGGGAGCATGAGGGGGCCTAACCCACCACATTAGTGGCAGGGCTGCTACCAAAGGATTCGAAGTTCAATTCATTCCTGTTGACTAGGGTTTGAAGTGCCAGATCGTACCTAGAAACACACTTAACCAGGAATATTGGTGTCGAGATTTCCGTCAAATATCAGCCGTGTAGGCAAAATGTCGGCAAAAACATCTTTTTAGCCGATGA
>DTSF01000085.1 GCA_012965485.1 Dehalococcoidia bacterium | reverse complement strand
TCACCACTGTATTAAATCCAACTATTCCTCCATAAGCAGAAATAGAATCGCCTTGAAAGGCGCCTTCGTAGGCAGAGGATTGGTCATCGTCTACTGAAATGCCACACGGATTCGTATGCTTCACAACGACGCAAGCTGTCTTATTAAAACTTGTTACCGTTGTCCATGCTGCATCTGCATCTAAATAATTCGTATACGACATCGGTAACCCATGGAGTTGTTCAGCCTGTACGATTCCCCCTTCACCTAATGTATGCCGATATAAAACGGCATCTTGGTGAGGATTCTCCCCATATCTAAGATCAGTTACCTTACTAAAGCCAATTGATAATTCGGTAGATTCCAAGGGGGCGTCGCTCAGCCAAGTTGATATTGCGGTATCGTACAAAGCCACATGTTGGAAAGCCTTTTGAGCTAACTTTTTCCTTTCATCCTTGGTGAAACCTTGTCCACAAGAGATCTTCTCAGCGACCCAACCATAATCAGATGGATCTACGATGACCAAGACATCGGGGAAATTTTTGGCGGCCGACCGAATCATTGTTGGCCCACCTATATCTATATTTTCCAATGCTTCCGACAATAAAACATCTTCTTTTTTCACTGTATCGACAAACGGATATAAATTGGCTACCACCACGTCTATTTCAGATATTCCATGTGATTCTATTTCTTCTAAATGATCAGGAATGTCACGCCTTGCCAAAATTCCACCATGGACTTTCGGGTGCAATGTCTTCACCCTTCCATTCAAAATCTCTGGTGAACCAGTAAGGTCTGATATCTGCTGCACTGGGACACCAGCTTTCTTGAGAGAGTTGTAAGTGCCTCCTGTACTTACGATTTCGTACCCAGCTTCACTGAGGGAAATTCCCATAAGTTCTATCTCTTTTTTGTTGTAGACACTTAATAAAGCTTTCATAAACCCCTTCTGGCTTTGCTAATCACCTTTTATTTTCTATTTTGACCCTATTATCAGAACTCTTCTGCTTTAATTCCCCTACTAGTATTGCATTAGACACATTCTTTAAAATCCTAGAAGCATTTTCGGGAGCACAAACAATAACCATTCCTAAACCCATATTGAAAACTCTATACATCTCATTAGAATCAATCGATCCATTTTTTCTGATAAATTCAAATACAGCTGGGACATCCCACAGAGAAGCATCAAATTGAGCTTCGATGTCTGTTGGCAAAATTCTTGGCATATTCTCATACAATCCACCGCCAGTGATATGTGCTATTCCTTTTGAATCGGGAAAAACTGATTTTAAATCATGATAATAGGAAGGGTGTGGCTTCAAAAGTGCCTCTCCTAAGGTTTCTCTGGATTTATTTAATCGCTGCTTGAGAATCCCCAAATCATTTTCCAAGTTAAAAACGTGCCGCACTAAAGAGTACCCGTTAGTATGCAGACCATTTGATGGAAGACCTATGAGTAAATCACCTTTGCTAATGGTGTCCAATGGATTTAGCATTTGATCTGCCTCTACGGCACCAACAACAAAACCAGAAATATCAAATTTGCCCTCTTTAAAAACCCCTGGCATTTCAGAAGTTTCTCCCCCAATAAGAGCGCAACCCACATTTTTGCACGCTTCAGAGATACCAGTAACAATACTTTCCACTATCTCCGGAACCAGTTTGGATGTAGCAATATAGTCAAGGAAAAACAGTGGCTCTGCGCCAACTACAATGAGATCATTCACACAAGCATTAACTAGGTCTTCCCCGATATAGCTATAATCACCGACCATCCCTGCCACCAACAGTTTCGTACCCACAGGATCAGTACTACTGACCAAAACAGGGTCGCGGTAACCGGAAATTTTATACATCGCTCCAAAGCCACCGACTCCACCCAATACATTAGGAGTATGTGTTTTACTAGCTAAATCTTTTATCCTTTCCTTGATTTTTTCTGATGCCAGTAGATCAACCCCGGCTGCTTCGTAAGTAATCTTGTTGTCTTTCATGATCTTGTGGTGGTTAATACTGGTTTAATGACCAGCATTGTCCAAATCAATTTCTCCCTTTTGAATTTTATTGAGTGTGGTTACCCAGAATCTATGCTCATGTTTTTGAACCTTCTTTTTCACAAATTCGACACCTTCAGCGGAATCAACGGCTATTATTTTTTGACTGATGATCGAACCGTGATCATAATCCTCATCTACCAGGTGTATCGAGATCCCGGTTTCCATTGACTTAGCTTCAACTACAGCTTTATGCACACGATCACCATACATTCCTTTTCCACCGTATTTAGGCAGTAAAGCTGGGTGGCTATTGATAACTCTATTGCGGAAGGTTCTCAGCACAGACGGTCCGATTTTTTTCATGTATCCAGCCAAAATTATTAAATCCACATTATATTTTTTCAAAATATTTTTAATGGCAACATCTAGGTCTCCATCATCGGAATGGGTGCTGGAACTCAAATGGTATGCAGGTATGCCTGATTTTCTGGCTCTTCGCAGAGCCAATGACCCCGAATTATTACTCACCACCACCGCCACGTTTGCCTTTAATAACCCGTTGTCGCAAGCATCCATTATGGCTTGGAGGTTTGATCCTCCATGGGAGGCCAAAATTCCCAGAGAGATGCGGCCAGCATCCAGATCATTCAATAGTTAGTACCTATTTTTACGTTTCTAAAACCAGTTTATCCATTTCAAGTTGAACTGGTATCGGGTATGTCCCAGTAAAACAACCCATGCAGTATTCACTTCTTTTTCCAGACACGGACCTCAACAAACCCTCTTCGCTTAAAAAGCCTAGCGAATCAGCACCAATTATTTCCCTTATTTCGTCGACTGAATTATTACTAGCTAACAGCTCTGATTTGGTAGCCATATCCACACCAAAATGGCAGGGTGAAACTATTGGTGGAGCACAGATGCGTAAATGAATCTCTTTAGCACCCCCTTTCCTAAGAAGATTAACTACATGTGGGGTGGTAGTTCCTCTAACTATGCTGTCATCCACCACAATCACTCTTTTCCCTTTCAATATCTGTGGAAGCAAATTTAATTTTCTTCTAACTCCCAGTTCTCTGAGCCTCTGGTCAGGCAAAATAAACGTTCTTCCTACATATCGATTTTTCACCAGACCTTCTGTAAAAGGAATACCTGATTCCTGTGAATATCCAACCGCCGAAGCCGTGGCAGAATCTGGGACCCCTATTACTAAATCTGCTTCAACCGGGTGCTCTTTCGCAAGTTGTGCGCCCATGGCTAATCTTGCACTGTAAACCAATTGTCCATCCAATAGAGAATCTGGTCTGGAAAAATAAATGTGTTCGAAGATACATCTTCCAAGAACCCCATCCCTAGGTTTTTTATAAATAGATGTAATGCCATTATCATCTATCAAAACTGCCTCTCCAGGTTCCACCTCCCTAACGAATTCAGCGCCGATATGATCGAGGGCACATGATTCAGATGCCAGAACCCACCCAGAATTTAATTTGCCTATGCAAAGGGGCCTAACACCTAGAGGGTCCCTAACCCCTAACACTTCTTGATTGGTCATAATAACTAGGGAATAAGCACCTCGTAATCTGCGCATAATGTATGCAATCCTGTCAGGCCAATTTTCGGCAGGCGCATTTGCAATTAAATGAGCAATAATTTCAGAATCTCCAGAAGATCGGAATTGAATACCCCAATCTAATAACTCTTCCCGAAGATCCACGGCATTGATCACATTCCCATTATGCGCGAGAGAAATTTCAGTGCTAGTTCCCTTGCTTAGAATCGGTTGGGCGTTATTAATGTTGCTTGAGCCAGTGGTTGAATATCGGGTGTGGCCTATTCCTATGTGACCGGATAAATGGGATAAGTCATCTTCTTGAAAGGCTTGCGACACAAGTCCCATTTCTGTATGCAATCTAATCCTATGTCCGTCGCTTGCTGATATTCCTGCACTCTCTTGGCCCCTATGTTGTAAGGCATATAGTCCAAAAAATATTGAACGTGCGACATCTTCATCCCTAGCGTACACCCCAACTATCCCACACGCTTCTTTCATGGTGTCGCCACCCGTCGAAGGAAATTCCTTCGAAACTAAGGGGTTACCCTCGGTATGGAAGCGGGACCGGCTGCCCTGTTCGATTACCTTTACTCCCTAGGAATGACGGTAGTAAACATCAAGACTCATCTAATCCAAACCACGACTACGACCGAATTATACTGCTCAGTCTAATTCATGGTCAAACCAATTATTCGAAGAATTAACTGTTCTACTAACAGATAAAAATAAAAATTGTTAGTCCTTAAGATAATTCTGAAATCCTGAAATTGATTCTGTAAAATCT
>DTSF01000084.1 GCA_012965485.1 Dehalococcoidia bacterium | reverse complement strand
CGGGATCATCCCTTTCACTATCTGGAATCTGGCCAAGGGGATCATCTCTTAGGAAAAGAGCCGACAAAGGAGCTCCTATAAACAAAACCATTCCACCTATGAATAAAAATGCGGTCCTCCAATCAGAAGCTTCTATCAGAAACGCACAAAATGGTGCAAACAACAAAGGACCGATAGACCCTCCGGCAGCAGACAAGCTCATAGCTAAGGCTCTCCGTCTGTAGAACCATTTTGCCAGTAAAGAGTGGATAGTTACAAAAGAAGCACCACTAGATGCAAAACTTCCAAGTATCCCGTATATCAAAATTAATCCAAAAATGGAGTTGACCCGGCTTAGTAAAAAGACAGATATACCGACCATTATTAGAGCAGCCGATATCACCCTTCGGCCACCATATTTATCATAAAGATAGCCCATTAATATAAAGGACAGAGCCCCAACAAATATTCCCAAAGAAAGTACCCTGGTAATCTCGTTTCGGCCCCACTGCATATCCACCTCCATTGGAGTTATAAAAACACCCATACTGGACCGAACACCGGATGAACACATCAAAACAAAGAAGCACACGGCAAGAACCAGCCAACCATAATAAAGTTTCGGCGTCTCGCTTTTCGACTTATTCAAAATACTTCACCCTATCTGTTCTGTGTAATAAACTTGCCGAGGTCAGTTATTTGGATAAAATGGAACTGCCCTGGATATTTTTGATTCCCTTTGGAATTAGTCTCTACTAAAAAATTTACCACCCACAGTCTCATGATCGACCTATACATAAGGAATTCAATTTCATGAATATAAATAGTACCGTAAGAAATTGGGAAAAAGATACCACCCCATATCCAGAACCTTTTGTAGAGGTGATAGATGAAAGTTTCAAACGCTATGTTCTCGGAAATGCTGGAATGGAACGCCTTTATACGGGCTGTAGATGGACCGAAGGACCAGCGTGGTTTGGTGATGGAAGATATCTTCTATTCAGTGATATACCAAATAATAGGATCCTGAGATGGACAGAAGAAACCGGAATCGTTAGTGAATATCGTGATCCGTCCTATAACGCTAACGGCAACGCAAGAGACAACTTGGGTAGGCTCATCACCTGCGAGCATCTAACTAGAAGGGTCACTAGAACAGAATTTGACGGGTCAATCACCATAATTGCAGACTCTTTTGAAAATTCAAAACTAAATGCCCCTAATGATGTTGCAATTCATAAAGATGGTGCAATTTGGTTTACGGACCCTGGATATGGGATTTTAAATAATTATGAAGGGGACCGATCTGAACCTGAATTACCAACCGCGGTGTATAGAGTTGACCCTTCTTCAGGAGCAGTAGAAGTAAAAGCCGCAGGTCTTGTCCGTCCCAACGGACTTTGTTTCTCACCAGATTTCACGTACCTTTATGTATCAGATTCTGGCTCAAATAACCCTAATGCTATTTATGTTTATCAAGTGTCAAACAATGGAGACAGCTTAGGCGAAGGGAAAATTTTTACAGAGACAGGTGAGGATTCAACAGACGGTATGCGCTGTGATACTGACGGAAATCTGTGGGCATCTGCTCAGCGAGGAACTAATTCTATAACGATATATAACGATTCATCCGCCTTAATTGGTAGGATATATTTACCGGAAGTACCGTCCAACCTTACATTTGGGGGACACAAACGCAATCGTTTATTTATTACAGCAAGTCGCTCAATTTACAGCATATACACCGACGCAACAGGCGCTTCGCTTAGTTAAAATTCGTTCATCCGAATTTAATACCTATGTGATGAAATGCCAATATGGTAGCTACTTAAACTTGATTCCCTCTAGAAATGGCCTCGTCATACCTTTGGCCACATTTTTGCAGCACCACATCAGTGTCTTCCTTAATTAGATATCTTTCCTTAACCAATTTCTCTGCGGCTTTAGAAACCATTTCCAAATAATTTTCTTTTGACAAATACCTGTCATTATTTGAATTTCTTAAATCATCATGGGGCCTAAAAGATTTCCCAGTGACTGGAAAATAATTTGTGAATCCAAACATCGAAATAATCTGATCGGGGGCTCCTGTTGATGGGTCGCGAGGATTCCAGCCCGTATGTGTGCCGACTGGAACCGATATATCAGGCATTCGAATACCAGCAACTTCGTTCCCGTCCTTATCCACTGATGAAACAAATCTAGGATATTCCCTGCCTTCCTTTATTGGATATGTGGCTATGCCAATATCCTTTCGTAAACCCATATCCATTTCCCTAAGGCGCCACATTTGAGAAGGATCTGGAATCTTTAATCCAAGCGCTCCTGTGAATACCTCTAGAACATCAGGAATGGTACTAGCAGTGCCATCATCAAGCCTTGGCACCTTGCTTTTTGGTGGTTCTAGTCCCTCTTCAACCCAAGACACTAGGTTGCAAAGTGCTGATCTAAGAAGGGGTCGGAAGTCAACTACATTGAAGCCATAAAGTCCGAGTGATCCGTCCGGACCAGGATCTTTCATTTGGGGGAGTTCCCTTGGTACATGTTGTGTTCCTGAAAATAGGTAACTTCTAGTATTTTGAGGTAAATCAAGATCCTGGCGGCCTCTCAGATCAATATGTGATAACGAGGCATCACCCCTCCAATATTCCGCCGAGGTATTGGTATAAATAACCTTTGGCAGTCCACCAAGAGTTTTCTGACTGTCTTGAAGTCCTTCCAATTTCCTCCCATACGGATCCTCTGTAGGTTCATCTGCAAAAGGATACATATGACCGAATCCAGGAGAAGATTGTTGTGAAGGTTGTGCAAATCTGTGATTGAAATCCCCACGTCTACCACCAGCCACATGAGGCAGAAGTCCATCATATACTTGGCGTCCCTTCTCATCCAAATTCATACCTGAATATAAATAATGTCTCAAAAGTCTTCCCGTTTGAGATATTCCATATGCATATGCATATGTAGGTCGACTTTTTACTGGTGAGTTCACACCACCATATTTGATCCAGGAACCAATATCTCGAACAGACATCAAGGTAGACCCGGAAACGACTGCCTTTGATGCCTCATATACAACGCTATAAATCCTACCTGGGCAAAATCCAGATTCCATATATACATACTCGGAATCGGGAACAACAGTTCCATTTTGTTCACTAGAAAAAGACCATTCGGTTCTAGGTATTTCTTCCTGCGGCCCATCCTCCCAATCTTTAACATACATGGTGGCTTTAGCATTTTTGGTCGAACTAGCGGGATAGGGTTTATGAGCCCGGTTAGCAAGAAGGGAACTTTGGATTCTTTCATTCGGCCGAATTTCCACCAAGTTGGTACCTTCAACAGGTTTTCCATCAAGTTCAACTGGGGGTGGGTCCATTCCGAGTAGAGCCCCACTACGATACACATCATACTGCCAGCCAATCGATACCACAGTGTAACCACGCTCAAAAAGAAACCCGTCTCCAGGCTCGATGGTGGATGACGGAGTCAAGTTAGGAGATGCCATATTAAAATCAGATATCGCTCTTTTCCTCCCCCTATTAACAACATCCACAAGAAGACGAGAAGATTCCTTGGTTGATGGTGTCAATAAAACAAAATCGGAACTGAAATTTACTAGACCAGCACTACCCACCGGGGAATGTTGCAAATCAATTATTCCGGAATTCGCAGGATTTTCTGGATCAACCCCAAACCCCACAACTCCATCTATCCTTTCATAAGGTCCAAATTCACCCCAAGAAGTCCCTGAAGCAAATTCGACCCGACTTTTTATATCTACTGCTGTAACTGCCAAAACCACTTCTCCTGCTCGTATTGTTCAAAATTCTAGGCTTAATTAGATATTCGTGGGAAATTTGAACCTAGGAGTTAGTAGGCTCTACGACTCGAACCTCGGTTTTGGCAATATGGACTTGTGGTTGGTCTCCCAACGCAATACGCTCGGGTGACGAATAATACTCATCCTCTTTAGCTTGAATCACCTCCTCATTATCGAAGCTTCGCACCCATATGAACTCTGTCCGGTCAGCGTTAACCCAACTGGACTCGATGGGTATACCATACTTCTCATGGTTAGGCTTAAGATGTTTATGGAACAGGTTGAGCCAAGAGTCCATCATTCCTCGGTTAATAGTGTAAATACGTAGCTGTGAAACCATAGTCATTTTCTCCCTTTCTATCATTTTCTAGTTACAGCCCCAATTGCAAATGAGCTTCCGGCGGCATTATATCCAAATCCGAGGTTAAAAATCGCAAGTAAAATGGAGGGAAGATTTATAGTTTAAGACCAAAACACATCTTGGCGCGACGGATTGGCACCCAAATTAGCTCTCCAAGGATACGCATTATCACTCCAAGGATTTGCTTTCAACCAATCTTCATCCATCGCTACACCCAAACCTATGCCTGTAGGAACACCAAGATAGCCTTTTTTTGGATTGGGAAATTGCCAGTGGTTGCATCCTGAAACCAAGGATGGATACCACCTTCTTGGATTAGGAAATTTGGGGTGCATGCATTCAAATGAAGCGCAGCAATTGTACAAAAAGGACCATACGGATTATGTGGTTGAAACCCCACGTAATAAGCCTCCGTCATGGCCGCAATTTTTTTGAGTTCAAGAATACCCCCTGCCTGAACAACATCTGGTTGTATCAGGTCTACAGCATGCAGAGGCAATAAATCTGCAAAATCAAATTTGGTCAGAAGCCTTTCCCCAGTTGCGATCGGGATATTCACATTATCGGCCACCTTCTTGAGGGCTTCCAAATTTTGAGGTGGCACTGGTTCCTCGTAAAAGAAAGGTCTAAATTCTTCCAACCTGTTGGCTACCCTGATGGCATCAGAGGGGACCAACCTTCCATGTACTTCAACAAAAATTTCTACTTCATCTCCAATCCAACAGCCTCACTCACTGTTCGCACTTTTGATACTGCCAAATCTTCTGGTTTCTTATCGATAAATATGCCCCGGTGCTCAAAGGGATCGCCCTTCAAGGCTGTAAGGCCCTGTTCCACGTGGAACATTGCATTCTTTACTGCTGCTTCAAGGGTTAAGCCATCCCGCCTGCCGTAGGTCCAAATTCTATCCCTTATTTTCCCACCTAAAAGTTCATAAACCGGTACGCCGAGAGCTTGGCCTTTTATATCCCACAATGCTATTTCAATTCCACTGATTGCCGACATCTGAACAATACCACCCCGTACATGAAAATGATGATAAAGAGTCTGCCAGTGCTTCTCAATCTCCATAGGATTCTGACCATTAATAACTTCACCAAATTCATCAACCATCGTAGCAACGCTCAAAGATCCGCAAGTGGCTTCCCCTCACCCTGTCAAACCTTCATCTGTTTCTATTTTTACAAAAACATAATTCCTAGAAACAGAAATGCCTGCTCTGGTGGTAGTGTGTGAACCAGGTATAGCCTTCACTGATGTGATTTTCATCGTGATACTCCTGTTTAACCTAATTTTCGGATAAATATGAATAAGAAAAGGGGGAGACTAGCAGGTCTCCCCCTTTTCTTTCGCCAAAAAAATTAGTCGAGCTTCATTACAACTTTAACGATGTTATCCTGATATTGTTCATACTGGTCATAGGCATCGTTGACATCGGAGAAGTTTACTTCATGTGTTTTCATTTCTCCGGGATTCCACCAACCTCGATCCTTCAACTCAATCATCCTTTCAATATGTCCCATAGGATCACCACTCCCAGCTCCCGATGTAGGAATGATGGTAGGGGCATTTCTGAGTAAATACTGGGTATCTATTTCTGTAGTCTTCCCTCGTGGGCCTGCCTGTATCCCAAAAATTATCACCTTCCCATGCTTAGTAGCACCCCTAATCGCTGCATTTAACCCTTTAGGGAACCCAGAGGCTTCAACAGATATATCAGCGAGTTTTCCGTCTGTGATTTCTGCAAGGGCCTCATCTACATTATCCTTATCGGGGTTGATAGTATGTGTAGCTCCGAATTTCTTACCCCATTCCAATCGATAATCAAGCGGGTCGACCGCGATAATTCTCCTTGCACCAGCTCTCGCAACGATAGCGGTAAAAGATAGTCCGATGCTGCCTTGCCCCATAACAACTACGTCTTTACCCAATATTGTTCCCATTTGCTGACAAGAGTACAAAACCGTTCCCGATGGTTGGCAAAGAATCCACTCACCTAGATCACCGTGATCCGGTAACAGTGCCATCCTGCCCTCATCACCTGGATAGTATTCAACCAGGCCTCCGGGGCCATTCATGGTAGGCAGAACTATAACTCTTTGACCAACTTTGAATTTATCGGATTTACTTTCAACTATAGTCCCTGCACATTCATGACAGCCCACCCCATGCCGCATAGGATATTCTTCTTCCGGCATCACAGGGCCATAAGCATGTCTAATATCACTCCCACAAACCGACCATCTCTCCAATTTTATTAAACATTGTCCCTCTTTTATGCCGGGAGTCTCTATATCCTCTATTTCAATTTTCTTAGGACTTGTTATTCTTGCAGCAAACATTAATCACACTCTCCAGTTTTCCTATCATATTTCTGACCATAAATTTCTTTTGGCTTAGAATAGGGCACATTCTAGTGATATCAAGCACATTTACGCAACAAGGAAAAATGTTGACTTTTAATCGTGGATTAAACTGCACCGTAAATTCATAAAACAATTGGGTCATTGGGAGCCATCCGGTCGATGCTTAAAATATCTCCTGTAGCCATAGACCGGTTATCTGTCACTATATTGATGGATAATCATGTTAGCAGTCTCTTAAACAACACAGGACCTGTCAAAAGACCGTCAACCGAAGAAGAAGTTGTTGCTTCTTTAACCGAAGGTGGTTTTGTTAAATCACAACTTAGAGCTGAGCATGGTTTTTCAGCCTGGGTGACAATTCAAAAGAATGGGGATCAGCATTCCATACTATTTGACGCCGGAGTATCACCATCGGGTGTATCAGAAAATATGAGAATATTGGACCTGTCGCCTAAGGATGCTGAGGCAATTGTCTTTAGCCATGGTCATTTTGATCACACCGTGGGAATTGATGGGATTCTGGATGATTTAGGTTCACAGAATACCCCGATGATAATCCATCCCGAATTTTGGAACAAAAGAAGAATCCGACTTCCTGGCAAAACGCCTCGTATTTTACCAACCACCAGCAAAATCGCTCTAAAAGAAGGTGGCCTAGATGTGATAGAAGAATCGCGTCTTCCGTCCTTTTTATTAGACAATTCGTTACTCATAACAGGAGAGGTAGATCGAGTCACCGGTTATGAAAAGGGTTTGGCAGGGCAAGAAGTGTTTAATGAGGGTTCATGGCACCCAGATCCTCTCACCTTAGACGATCAAGCTCTGATAGCTAATATAAGAGGTAAAGGATTAATAATAGTGACTGGATGTGGTCATTCCGGGGTCGTTAATATCTGCAATTATGCAAAAAAATTGACAGCGGAAAACAAAATCCATGCAATCATAGGAGGTTTTCATCTACCAGATGGACTAGATACAGCCACTATACAAAATACTATATCTGATCTGAAGGCTTTAGACCCGGACTGGCTGGTGCCTGCCCACTGTACAGGTCAGAAAGCAATTTTGTCCCTTGTGAAGGAACTACCAAATTCAATAATACAAAACAGTGTTGGCAGCCAATATGACTTCAGTAGCTCTTAACACTAAGATTCAGGCTTAAACATCTCAGTTACACTACCCGGGCGTGTTAATGAAATATGAGAGAAGTCATGTCCATCCGTCGCTCCATGCCAATGCTTTTCACCAGCCGGAATAAAAGCAGTGTCTCCAGCTCCCATTTGAACCTCTTCTGATTCATTAGCTACTATTCCTAGTCCCTTCGTGGCAAACAATATTTGATCACTGGTGTGTGTGTGGAAATGATTTTTTGCACCTGCGTAGAAAGAAACAATCCCGAATTTATAATCCTCCTGCTCCGTACGACCGACAAGAGGCTGTCTTGTCACTCTGCCACCATAAAAAAGAGGAGCATCTCCTGCTTCTTGAGGATCAACGTCTTCCTGTCGTGTCACGTACATACTTATTTCTCCTTAAATGTAATTATTACTAACACTATTTTTCTCCGTCACCAGTTATGAGGTCAAATCCAGCGTAGGGTTTAAGAGCGTCCGGTATTCTTACAGTCCCATCAGGCAGTTGATAATTCTCAAGAATAGCAATCATGACCCGAGGTACTGCAAGCCCTGAACCATTCAAGGTGTGTAGCAACCTTGGCCGAGAATTTGCTGAGGCCTTGTAACGAATAGCTGCTCTCCTAGATTGGAAGTCGGTACAATTAGAACAAGAGGAAACCTCCAGCCACTCCTGGGCACCTGGCCCCCACATCTCTATATCATAGCTTTTAGCTGCCGCGAAGCCGAGATCTCCAGTGCATAATTCAAGAACCCTATGTGGAATACCTAATTCTACGCAAACTTCTTCAGCATCGTTTAACAGTAATTCAAGCTCCTCATAAGATTTATCCGGTTCAACAAATTTATACATTTCAACCTTGTCAAATTGATGCACTCTCTTTATCCCACGTGTATCTCTCCCTGCAGAAAATTTCTCTCGTCGCCAACAAGGCGTGTGAGATACAAATTTTAAGGGTAAAGTTTCTGCATCCAAAATTTCATCTCTAAACATGCCAGTTACAGGAGCTTCAGCAGTTGGTATCATGAACAAATCGTCTTCAGCGTCGTGGTACATGTTTTCCTCAAAGTGAGGCAAATGGCTAGAAGCTGTGACCGTGTCCCTATTCACCATATAAGGCAAATACAATTCACTATATCCATGCTTCTCAGTGTGTAAGTCCAACATCCAAGATATAAGAGCCCTCTGGAGGCGGGCACCCTGACCCTTGAGTAAATAGAATCGAGTTTTGGCTAATTTAACTCCCCTTTGAAAATCAATTATCCCCAGATTTTCACCTATCTCCCAGTGGGGCTTGGGATTAAAATCGAATTTGGGAATGCCACCGACAGATCGAATAACAACATTGCTATTTTCATCAGGACCATCTGGTGAAGATTCACTCGGGAGATTAGGCATATCAAGCATTACTTGCTTCAACCTCCCGCTTATCACTCTTTCCTCCTCCTCTAAATCTTTGATCTGAGATCCCACGTCCCTCATTTCTTCTATTAACTCGGCTGGTTTATCTTTAGAACGCCCTAAATCTTTCGAGACCACCTTACGCCTAGACCTTAAAGAATCCATCTCGGCTATAGCAGCCCTACGTCTTTGATCGAGGTCACTTATCTCAGCGAGTGGAAGTTCTTTTCCTCGCCTTTTAAACGACTGGATAACAAATTCAGGCTTTTCTCTAATCAGCTCTATATCAATCAAATAATAAAACTCCTTGCGGAACTGCCTAGAATTCTATTTGATTCGATCGAATTCATCCATGTTTCAATGATTTATGCTATCTTCTCGAAGCACCTTACCCTAGAAGACGGGTAAACAAATTTTGGGTGAGTGGCTATATAATTGCTTTGGAAGGGTTCATTAGATAGCGGTCCGCCACGATTTTCTTGACCTGAATTATGGATTAAATTAAGTACTTGTGAGCAACCGTTGCCTTTAGATTATTCCCTACTGAAAACCGGAAATGAGATATCGGACCAAACATATACTCTGAGCAAAAAAGAAGTCGATCTATACCTAGAAGCAGTACAAGATCAATCGAAACGTGAATTTGATGAATCAGGCATAGAATTATCGCCGCCAATGGCGATTGCAGCTTTAAGCCTCAGGGGAGTTGTTAATGACTTACAGATACCTGGTGGAACATTACATGTTGGACAAGAAATGGGGTTCAAAAATTCTGTACAAGTTGATGAGACCCTAAGATGCATTGCTTCCCTTGCTTCCAATAATGTACGGGGGGAATGGAGGTTCATGGTAGTAACCTTGACGGTTTTGAACTCTGCAGGACATTCAGTAATGGAAGGCAAAAGCACAATTATGCTTCCTGCATGAAGCAACAAAGGACGGAAAATTTGAAAATAGGGGCAGACCTAATACCTATCAAAAAAATGGTAACAATGGGCCAAATTCGCATGTATGCGGATGCTTCTGGTGACTATAATCCTATTCATATCGATGAAGAATTCGGCAAAAATTCCCAATTCGGTCGTAATATCGGTCACGGTATGATGGCAGCAGCTACGATTTCAGAATTAATGGCTGAAAGCTTCGGTACAGCCTGGTATAACACAGGCAAAATGAAAATGAGATTCAGATCACCGGTATATCCAGGGGATGAAATCCAAACTTCCGGTCAAGTTAAGAAATTAGAAGACACAACCAACAGTAGTCACATAACCTGCTCAGTAGTAATAATCAGCCAAGATGGCGACGTCATCATATCGGGTGAAACTTCAGTGACAGTAGATAAATCAGCTCCAGACGATGCCTAGGAGACTAAATTTGCCAGAGACTCAGAATCAATTATTGAAGGTCGCAATAGATGCGATGGGCGGAGATAACGCTCCATCTGTACCGGTAGAGGGGGCGGTCCAAGCCGCCAAAAGTGGTTTAGCAGAAGTTTTTATTGTTGGTGATAGCGATCTGGTCCAACAAGAGCTAGCAAAGCACGAAATTGGAGGCCTACCGGTACATTTTGTACCTTCAGAGGGAAAGATAGAAGATAATGAGCCACCGGCCTTAGCTTTGCGACAAAAACCTACCGCTTCCATACTAGTCGCCACCAATTTAGTCAAAAATAACACTGTAGATGCTGTTATATCCATGGGTTCTACGGGTGGAGCAATGGCCGCTTCCGTTGTTCTACTGGGAACTATAGAAGGAATAGAAAGACCCGCTATCGGTGGCCCGATCATAGGATCTGCTCCAAACCAAACCATTCTTGATTTAGGTTCCAATCTTGATTGCAAGCCTTCTCAGCTATTGGGATTTGGCGTTTTGGGATCTGTCTTTAGCAAGTTACTCCTAGGAGTGGATAACCCAAAATTAGGATTACTCAGCGTGGGAAGCGAAGAAGGGAAAGGCAATATCCAATCCAAAGAGGCCAGTGCGTTATTCAAGAAAAGCGGCTTGAATTTCATTGGTAACATTGAGGGAAACGATTTGGTCACGGGAAAGGCAGATGTTGTTGTCTGTGATGGATTCGTCGGAAATGTAATACTAAAATTGGTAGAAGGGCTCGGTAGAGGGTTAGCGTCGCAGCTGAAAGCCTCATTGATGGGGAAACTCCCCAACGATCACCTCAACGCTCTTATGGAAGATCTCTACGAGAAAAATAACGTGGTTGATGCAAGAGGCGGTGGGCCGGTTCTTGGAGTTAATGGCGTAAGTATAATTGGACACGGTAGCGCTTCGGCCGGAACCGTAGAAAGGGCTGTAGGCTTGGCGCAAATGTGTGTGGAAACAAAACTCATCGAAGAACTGAATAAAGAAGTATCCATGGTTATGTCCACTGTGGATGATTAAATCAATAAAACGATTATCTGCATAAGTTTATAGGAGTAAAAGTGTCTGAACTCAAAGGAAAAACAGCCCTAGTTACAGGGGCAGCCAAAGGGATCGGCAAAGCCGTAGCAATAAGATTAGCTGAGATGGGGGCCAACGTTGCAGTAAACTACAACTCTTCCCAAAAAGAGGCCGATGACACTGTTAACCATTTGAAGGATTTCGGGGTGGAATCCGTCTCCTATCAAGCAGATGTAGGAAATTTGGGTCAGGTAACAAAAATGGTAGAAGACGTCACGGAACAATTTGGCCAGATTGACATATTGGTAAACAACGCAGGCATTATAGACGATAGTTTGCTATTAAGAATGTCAGATGAGGCATGGTCTAGGGTAATAAATACAAATCTCAACGGTACGTTTTATTGCAGTAGAGCTGTCCTCAGAACGATGGTGAGGTCCAGATGGGGAAGAATCATAAATATCGGTTCTGTAGTCGGTCTGCGAGGAAACATAGGCCAAACCAACTATACCGCTTCAAAAGCCGCAATCAACGGTTTTACATTCGCTCTCGCTAAGGAAGTCGCTACTAGAAACATAACCGTTAACACCGTAACCCCAGGATACATCCATACCGATACTGTCGATGTGCTATCAGACAAACAAAAAGACACCATTATGACTTGGATACCTATGGCTCATTTTGGGGAGGTAGATGATATCGCTCATATGATCGCATACCTAGCAAGTGAAAAAGCAAAATACATAACGGGTCAAATAATAAGTGTTGATGGGGGTATGGCTATCTAACGAACAAAGCCTAGAATATTTTAATGGCTGATACTAAGAACAAAGTGGTCCTAATAACCGGTGGCTCAAGAGGTATAGGCAAGGCTATTGCCATGGAATTTGGCAACCTGGGATACCATATCGCATTTAATTATTTCAGAAACCACGAAGCTGCTGAACAGACTCGACGCGAAATAGAAACCCTGGGAGTGAGATGCCTGAAATTGCGCGCCCATCTCGCCGAACCTGATCAAATTGCAAACATGTTTCAAGCAGTTGCTCAAGAATTTAGTTCTATTGATGTCCTAATAAATAATGCCGCCTCTGGTGTGCAGAGAAATGCAGACGAATTGACGACAAAACACTGGGACTGGACAATGAATATAAATGCTCGGGCCCCATGGCTATGTTCAGTAGAGGCAACCAAATTAATGCCAAATGGTGGTTCTATAGTGAACATCACTTCTGAAGGCTCCAGAAAGGTTCTACCATATTACCTCTCTGTGGGGACCTCGAAAGCAGCTCTAGAGTCACTAACCAGATACCTAGCTGTAGAATTGGCTCAAAAAGGTATTAATGTCAATGCGGTATCGGGGGGGTATGTGGAAACTGGTGCCTTTGAATCATTCCCAAATAAACAAGATATGGTGACATCGTCGAAAAACACCCTTGCAGGAAGGGTAATAACAGGTACCGACATTGCCAAAGTCACCGCTTTTTTATGTAGTGAGGACGCTTTGATGATAAGAGGTCAGATCATAATAGTTGATGGTGGTATTACCCTAACGGCACCTCTATCAAGCACCGATTCATAACTATTCCGCCAATATTTCCGTCACCAGCACCTTTTGATTACCGCATTCTAACTCTCTTCTCAGTTCTGCATGAGAGTTACGAACAAATCCTAATCCGGCACCATTCATCGCGGAGGTTATGACTCCTATTAAATGGCCGTGGTAGGTGATGTCTTTTTCAGCTAGAATGCCCTCCCAAGACAATCTAACTAGTTTGCGTTGCACCTTGTCATAAGTGTTTAATCTAGCTACCACTTCCTGCCCTATGTAACACCCTTTGTTAAAGTTAATATGGGAGATTAAACCTGCCTCAAGCGGATTAAAATCTTCCGTCAATTCGTATCCAAACGCTGGGATTCCAAGCTCCAATCTCAGCTGGGTGAATTCTTCTAGGGTAAGGCTCTTAAACTTTGTGGAAAATACCTGATCTAATTTATTTTTTGCACCGGCTATACCTATAACGTCAATACACGGAACAAAAGACATCGCCTCTTTTATCGCTATAAAAGATTCCCCTTCAATTTCCCAAATGAACGAATTATGGATGGATAGATCAGTCATTCCTGGAAAAAGATCCTCCCAGCTATCACCGATCAACCTAAAGTGACAGGTTTCTGTTGAGACATCTTTGACTGTAACGTCTTCCATAATTGTGTAAAAGTCTATCCAATCGATGACTTTGTTTTTAGATTCACCAGCCGTGATCAATAGAACTTTGTCAGGTAAGCGATTCACACTGAGAAGATCAATTATTCGTCCTTTATTGGTGGTAAGGACAGAGTGCATACCCATAAATGGGTCTGTGAGATCCTCAAGTTTATTAGTGGACAATCTATCCAGGAGATCTAGTGAATCTTCCCCGTATATATCTATCCTGCTGAAATAATCACTTAGATCTACAAAAACAGATTTTTCAATCAAATGAAGTCTTACCTAAACACTAAACGAAGTACCGCAACCACAGGTTGTTTTAGCATTGGGGTTATTGAATACAAACCCTTTTCCGTTGAGTCCCCCAGAATATTCAAGTATCGTACCAGCTAAAAATACATACGACTTCTTATCAACGAAAAGGCGAACACCATTCTCATCGATCACTTTATCGGTTTCTCTTGGGCCATCACTCACTATTTCTAACATATAGGTGAGTCCGGAGCAGCCGCCGCCTTTTACCCCTACACGCAAATCAGCGTCTGGGTTCCCTTCAGTAGCAGCAAATTCCTTGACGTGGTGGGCTGCCTCCTCACTTATTATTATGGAAAGCGGGGCCGGGCTCTGAGTCGTTGTCATTTAGACCTCCCATCATCTACATGTATCATAATCTAACTTCCTCTAACCTAAATGGTACGTAACCATTTTTTGCAACGCTTTTAGATGACTGATTTTATAAACAAAGTGGTAACCAGTCAATATCAAAGAAGCCGCCGTCTACACCATGTTGACCTGTTGTAGACTAAATGACCCACCAAACATCCAATTCTTTTGTATTGGTGCCGATAGCTTTAAAGGTACCGAAAATACTGATTAAATCCTAAAAATTAAGCGGCTTGCCCTGCTTCATTTTTAGGGCCGTCAGATACAGCCAATGTATCTGATTTCTGTTCAAGTTCGAGATCTTGCATTAAGCCACATTGGATGCATTCTTTAAAATCCCCAAAGGTGTCTCGCCGGGTGTGCATATCACCACGGCACTTTGGGCACGCTTTATAATCTACCATTTTTCAATTCCCCACATTCTCAATTTCCAAT
>DTSF01000083.1 GCA_012965485.1 Dehalococcoidia bacterium | reverse complement strand
CGAGGGGTTGGGGGGTAGGAAAAGAAAGGTATAACTGTTGATGATTAATTGCGATTTGGCTAGAATGAGAGGTATATAGTAGCTCTCAATGAAAGGTCGATGGATAGGAACACTTGATAGGAGGAGCCCAAATGGCTAATAACGATTTGGCACTTAAAGCACATTTGCTTAGACGAGCAGGGTTTGGTGCATCTAGGTTTGAACTTGAACAGATATCCGATAAATCTTATGAAGAAATCGTGGAAGACTTAATTCACCCTGAACGGTTTGAAGAAATCGATGAAGATTATTTAAAAAGATATAACCCTGAAAACTCATACCACGATGGCCTTGCCGCCGCCGCTGGGCGTTGGATATGGTTAATGATTAACACCAAACGTCCCTTAGAGGAGAAAATGACCCTTTTTTGGCATCATGTTTTTGCCACAGGGTCTTACAAAGGTGATCACACTCCCTCTACCATACGACAGATTCAAACGTTTAGAGAGAATGGGTTAACGAACATAAAACAAATTCTTCTTGACCTAGCTAAAGATCCATCGATGAATTATTGGCTTGATAATTGTGAGAACCACTCTGACCAGCCCAATGAAAACTGGGGCCGGGAACTATTGGAACTGTTTTCGATGGGTGTAGGGAACTATAGCGAAGACGATGTTAAACAAGCAGCTAGAGCTTTTACTGGCTGGACATTCGAACAACCTTTACCTCTGTATCCCTATGGCCATTACGAAACTAAATTTGTTTTTAACGAATCTGATCACGATAACAGCGAAAAAACATTCCTTGGTAGGAAAGGAAATTTCAACGGTGAAGACATAATTGATATCATATGTGAGGAAAGGGCAACAGCTTTATTCATATGCAGACATTTGTATAACTTTTTTGTCGAGGATGAGGCCCAAGTTCCCGCTTGGAGTATAGAGCCTCCTCGAAATCCAGAGGCTGTTGATACCATGATCGATATTCTCATAAGTAATGATGGTGAAATTAGGCCAGTTTTGAGTTACATGTTTAATTCCGACTTTTTCAAGAACTCCTTTTATAAGAAGGTTAAAAATCCATCAGAATTAGTAGCGGGGACACTCAAATTGTCAGGTAGATATTCAGTTGTACTTGCAGATGGAGAAAATGTTGGAACTCTCTACGGCACAACTGCAGTGATGGGTCAAGCTCTAATGAATCCTCCAACTGTTGAAGGATGGCACACAGGACATGAATGGATAGATGGGGGAACCCTTAATGAAAGGGTTAATTTCGCCGTCAATCAGTTTAATGATGTTTCTAGTCCAGGGTTTAGGGACATATTGGAAAGATTGGGACCCGTCGTTGAATCTGGTGATCTTGTCGATAGATGTTTGGATTTAATCGGCCCGATTGAAGTTGGTGAGGAAACTCGTATAGCACTTAGCAAATACGCTGAGGAGGTAGGGGACGTTAACTTGGGCACGAATGAAGATAAAGTCGAAAATGCTCAGAAAATAGCACGGATGATTCAGTTAATCGTTTCAACGAGAGAATACCAATTCGCTTAGTAAAAAATCTATTGAGGTAAGGGTAATAAAGGTAACTAGTAATGACAACTTTTACGCAAAAAGATCCTGTTTTCGTAGTGGTACAACTGTCCGGTGGTAATGATTTCATGAACACATTAGTGCCATACTCTAATCCTGCTTATTACGATAACAGGAAATTCCTTAATATATCTGAAGAAGATGTTTTGCCGTTAGATGGAACTTTAGGCTGGCACCCTGAGATGGCTCCTTTCAAGGAGTTGTACGATAGAGGTATGGTTTCTGTTGTCCAGGGAATTGGCTACCCAGATTCTAATCGCAGTCATTTCAGAGGTATGGATATTTGGCATACCTGTGCCCCAGATGAGGTTTCGACGATTGGATGGCTTGGTAATGTAATTGAGCAGCTAGATCCTAGCGGCGATAATCCGCTTACAGGAATTAATTTTGGTGTGGGGCTGCCAAGGGCAATGTCAAAAGCTGGAGTTCCGGTCACGAGTGTATCCAACTTAGACGAATATGGACTAATGAGTGGAATTTCTGCCCAACAACAGCGAGATCAGGCTCTACAGATTTTTAAAGATATGTACGGCCAAGCTATAGGGTCCGGACCAGTTATGGACTATTTGTCTCGTACCGGGATAGATGTACTGTCCGGGGCTGATTTAATTAAAGTAGCGCCACAACAATATGAGTCAACAGTAGAATATGCAGATAATCCAATAGCCAAGTCCCTGAGAGATGTAGCTCGCGTTCATACAGCTAATTTGGGAACCCGTGTTTTCTATACTCAGCAGGGTGGATATGACACGCATGCCAATCAGCTGCCCGTTCAGCCTGGACTATTTAGGGATATGTCCGGGGCCGTTAATGATTTCTTTGCTGATTTGGAAGAACACGACGCTGATGAAAATGTCGTTATGCTTATTTTCTCTGAGTTTGGGAGAAGAATTAATGACAATGGTTCAGGCACGGATCATGGGTCCGGAGGAGGAGCATATTTAGTGGGGAAACCAGTGGCAGGAGGTTTATATTCCGAATACCCCTCCCTAGAGCGTGATAAGTGGGAAAAGGGAGAAGATTTGGCTCATACCATTGATTTTAGAGGCATATATGGAACTGTCATTGAGCAGTGGCTGGGGCTTGATGCAGCGCCGATAGTATATGGGAATTTCGAACAAATTAATCCTTTTAAAGCAAACTAGAATATAGGAGGTGGTTGCAATGACAGTACCTTTCGAATTATTGAGATCAGGGTATCCATACTATATGACTTTGGGTCAGAGGAGAGTGACAACCAATCCGGTAGATATTGGGTTCGGCAAGGAGAATGTATATGTTCTAACTCGGGGAGGATTGGGAACCTGGGTTCGGGTGCTCAATTGGGAGGATGAGAATCTAGGTACCCGGGGAGACGCGAGCCTGTTCCAATCGCCAGCAGCTCTGCTAGTTGATGAGGATGAAAATCTATATGTCACGGACGAGGCAAGCCATAAAGTTGTTGTGATGGACAAAGATGGAGAGCATATCAATACTTGGGGAGAAAAAGGTTCCGAACCAGGACAACTAAATCGCCCATCTGGAATGGCTTTTGACGCAGAAGGCAACATTGTACTTTCAGATGCAATGAATAGTCGGATTCAAAGATTTACGAGAGATGGAAAGCATTTACAAGCATTTGGTGGATTTGGGGACGGGGAGGGGGAATTAAATATGCCTTGGGGGTTAACGGTAGATCAGTTCGGAGATATCCTCGTTGCCGATTGGAAAAATGATAGGGTTCAGAGGTTCACTTCTGAAGGAGAATTTAAATCTGCCATCGGCTCCCATGGTACTGAGAAAGGAAAGTTTCGCAGGCCATCTTCGGTAGCCGTTGATGGCCATGGGGATATATACGTTTCTGACTGGCAAAATGACCGAGTGCAGCTTTTTAATAAGGATGAGAGATACATACAAAGTTTCCATGGAAATGCTTCACTTTCTAAGTCTGGGAAACAATATATTTTGGGTAACCTGGTTACCGTAAGGCTGCGTGCCGAGGGTGATTTTGAGAAAACTCAAGGATTGAGTGCCCCTATGACAGTGAGAGTGGATGATCAATTCAGATTGTTCATAACGGATTTTGGAAATCACAGGATTCAAATTTACCAGAAAGATGTGGTTGAGTTATCTGAAACGGAAATAGCTCCTAAAATGAGAAACCCTATCCTATTTACTACCTAGTTGCTGCCACCGAACTCAAACTTTCCTTTTGGTACGTACGTAATTAACGTAGTCTAAGACAGACTGCCATTCTTCATCTGTTAGGTCTGCTATGGCTCTTATCCGTATTGAATCGTCAGCATTAACTGGTTGATTAAATATGCTGTGATCGATGTATTTGGCGAGCAACGCCAACCTGTTATATGGAAGTCCTAGAGTTGTGGAAATGTTCCGCAAAGTTTTCACGGAAGGTTGAATTTTACCGCTCTCCAAATGTGCTACGTAGGCATTACTCATTCCTAACATTCTGGAGAATTCCCTTTGAGACAGCTTTTTTTCTAGCCGCACTTCTTTCACCAAATTGGCTAACCCAGAATACTGTCTATCTTTGTCGGGCCTATGGTCGAGATTAGTCATATTAAGCATTCCTATGCTTGTATAATAACTGCGGGAAGAGGGTTTGTGTAACAGTGTTCCGATAAATGAAAATTAATTAATGGTATTAATTTAAAAAAAACAAAGAGCTTTAGATGTAATGTTCGGAAAATATTTGACAATATAGAACAAAAAAGCTATTATGTATTTACATTTTAATGGCCGCTCCTCCA
>DTSF01000082.1 GCA_012965485.1 Dehalococcoidia bacterium | reverse complement strand
TGTCTACCCATGCGTTATTGAAGACGGAAGCATCATTTCTAGAGCCTATGGAAAAAAAAGAATAATGGAGAGACATCTGCAGGAAGAGTTCCCAGTCTAAGAATTGTCCCAAATTTTGAATCCTGGTGGTAAACGATACCCAAGTATCCCCTTTGTCCGTTTCTGTAGTATAGTCATCCTCTTTTTTCTATGTCAAACAAGGATTCTTTTAACACAACTGCATTTGATCTTGGTAGAATTCGTTAATCATCTTAATTAAGGAGGTGGAATAACTTTGCGTTACTACCGATTGGTTAACTCCGCAGGCGACGTGTGTTTATCAGCAGAAACAGGAGAAGGGTTGCTAGAAAATCTAACTTCTGTGGAAGATGACGTCACAGACGTTTTAGACTTGATCAAGGCATCCTCTATCACCGGAGAGTCAATAGACGACTTAGCAAGAAGAATATTGGAATCAGGAAATTCGGAACAAATACTGCTGTCAGACATAATTCAGGAAAACCCTAACTTTGACGGTGGCTGGACAATTGATAGGCCTTTTGACCCACCAGAAGTTTGGGCTGCTGGCGTTACATACAAAAACAGCGAAATGGAACGCCGCCGTGAAAGCGACACCCCTGATATATATTCGAAGGTTTATAACGCAGACAGGCCTGAGATATTTTTTAAATCCACCTCGGAAAGATGCATGGGACCATTTGATAATGTGGGAATACGGTCTGATTCTTCATGGGACGCGCCAGAACCAGAATTAGCCTTCGTGATATATAAAGGTGAGATTGTCGGCTATACGATTGGCAACGACATGAGCAGCAGGTCTATCGAAGGAGAAAATCCACTCTATCTACCGCAGGCAAAGATGTTTGATAATAGTTGTTCTATAGGGCCTTGTTTTGCCACGCCGGAGACTATTTCAAACCCTCAAGATCTCAGTGTTGATTGTGTGATAGCGAGGAATGGGGAAGAGGTATTTTCAGGGTCCACTTCAACATCTGAAATGGCAAGAACTTGTCAGGAAATATGTGAGTGGGTAATTAAAAGTAATTTTGTACCAGACATGACCACTGTTCTTACTGGCACATCAATAGTACCGCCACCAGATTTTACTCTTCAAGAGGGAGATAGGGTGATAATATCGATAGAAAATCTGGGTGTGCTAGAAAACAACGTAATTGAAGTCTAGATATCCAAATCGCTTTCACTTTGAGAACTCATCTCGATTTTTTCCTCAAAGGCTTTTTTGATGTCAGTAATCTTTATTTCAGTGTCAGATAGCCTTTTGTTTGCCTCTTCCGCTAATTTCATTCCTTTCTCATAAACTTCTGAAGCTTTGTTTAAAGGTAACTTCCCGTTTTCCAGGTCTGAAACGGATTTTTCCAACTCGTCCATTATCTCTTCAAAAGATAAAGCGTCCAATTCATTTTCTAACATGGTGCTCACAGGCCCTCCAAAAGCCCAATACTATAAAAGATTAAGTTGATGTTCCTCTGGGACTCCGAGTCCCATATTTTCTCCGACCGTTTTGGCATCAATGACACCATCACTCACTGTGATTGATATATTTTCACCACTGCCTACATCACCTACACTGCTAATGATTTTACCGTCCGAGGATTTTTGAAGCACGGAATAACCCCTTGCTATGGTTGTATGAGGAGCTAGGGCAGTGATTTTTTCCGCCAATCCTTTCAAGTACTCCTTGGTTAATTCATTTTTGTGAACAATGTTTGAATTCGCTCGGGTTATCAAATCGTCAAGTCTTATCTTATGTGTCACAAGATCTGGCAATGCACGATCAAGCTTGGTCACCGAATATTTTAATTCATTTCGCCCAATGTCGATCCTAGTGGAACAATACAAATGAATCTGAGATGTATAGTAATTTAGTTTACTCCTTAATTCCTCTACATCTGGAACCGCCTGCTCTGCGGCAGCCGTCGGTGTAGATGCTCTTAAGTCAGACACCAAATCTGCTATGGACCAGTCTGATTCATGTCCTACCCCACTAATCACCGGGGTAGCAGAAGCAAATATAGCTCTTGCTACAATCTCTTCATTAAACGGCCATAAATCTTCTGGGGATCCTCCACCTCTGGCCACGATGATTGTATCTATCCCACCGACCTGATTTAGAGAGTTTATCGACTCTGCTATCAAGGGGGCCGCAGTGTTCCCCTGAACAGGGGTATGCGCCAATACCAGTTCTACTCTTGGGAATCTTCGAGCGATGGTCTGCTGAATATCCTGCCATGCAGCAGCATCTTTAGAGGTAACGATCCCCATTACAGAGGGGAAAGACGGAATGGGCCTCTTCCTTTCTCGATCAAAAAGACCTTCAGATTCCAACTTGTTTTTCATCTCTTCGAACCTGGCCTGGAGGATGCCATCCCCAGCCGGTTCTATCAGATTAGCTATAAGTTGCAACCGACCACTGGGACCATAAACTGAGACTCTGCCAAATGCGAATACCTCAGCGCCTAATTCCAAATGCTCAACACCAATTCCACCTCTAAATAGAGCGGAATCCAGCACTCCATCCTCATCCTTCAAAGTGAAATAGGCATGCCCGGATGCTGAACTTGTGACCCGAGAAACCTCTCCAATTACACATACATCATTTAAGATCGGATCGGATCCGAAGAGGTTATTGAGGTGCAGTATGACTTGTGAAACACTTAAAGCAGGCATTCAGCTAAACTCTAGAAATGTAACTTCCGGTTCTGGTATCTACCTTGATGACATCACCTTGATTTACAAAAAGAGGCACTTGAAGCTCAAATCCGGTTTCCAATGTAGCCAATTTAGTCGCCCCTTGTGCTGTGTCGCCTTTCACTCCCGGAGGTGAATCGACGATTTTCAAATCAACTGTTGTAGGTAACTCAAGAGAAATAGGGTTATCTTCAAAGAAAATTAATTCCACCTCAGTCTGTTCAATCATGAAATCTAGCGAATCGGCGATTTGCTCTGCACTCATGGGGAATTGGTCAAAGGTGTCGTTGTCCATGAAATAATAAAAATCTCCATCCGGGTATATATATTGGGCTTTTCTCCTATCGACGGATGCAGGGGTGAAGCTAACGTCGTAACCTGAAAAGGTCTTGTCAACAATCCGACCGGATCTCAAATTTCTGAACCTTATCCTCATCACCGGAGCTCTCTGTTGCATCTTACTTCTTTCATAACCCACGACTGAATATGGCTCACCCTCGAGCTCTATCGACATGCCTTTTTTTAATTCACCGTATCCTATCGTCATTGTGATAACCCCTATATAAAATATATGTGAAGTAAAAACCCCATCTAACTACTTCGGAGCGTTAGTTAACAAAGATACTTCAGCTTCCTCGAGCAATACCATATCCTCTATTCTAACTCCACCCCAACCAGGCAGATAGATGCCGGGTTCCACAGTAAAAATCATACCTTCTTCCAAAATATGCTCAGAGGAAGGAATTACCATAGGCATCTCATGAACATTAAGGCCAACGCCATGGCCTAGTCCATGCGAAAAATTTTGCCCAAATCCATGATTTGTTATTACTTCCCGGGCGATTAGGTCTAACTCTTTACCGATCATTCCTTCCTTCACAGCTCCTATTGCAGTGATCTGAGCTTCCAAAACCACCTCGTATACACGTCGAAATTTTTCGTCCTCGCCATCAACTAAAATGGTTCGTGTTATATCGCTTCTATAGCCATTCAGCAAAGCGCCCATGTCTATAACTAGCGGATCACCGGCTTTAATAATTGTGCTTCCAGCCCTATGATGCGGTTTAGCAGAATTAGCACCTGTCGCTACTATAGTGTCAAAGGCGACACCGTCAGCCCCATTTTCCCTCAAAAATTTTTCTATAACCCATGCTATTTCAAACTCAGATTTACCTGGTTTTGATTCTTTGATGGCAAATGTTATGGCATCGTCAGCGAGGGAAGCAGTTTTTCGAATTAGATCCACCTCATCTTTGTCTTTAACAGCTCTGAAGTTTTCTACTACTCCCTTGGAGGGAATTAAATTTACTCTAGGGTTCAGCAGTTTTTCCAAGCCTATGAATTCAGAGTATGTTACGTGGTCTGATTCAACCGCGACATTAGTTATGGAATAGAGTCTTGATACTTCCTCTAACGCACTAAACCCAGATGACAGGGATACTGTAATTTGATCGCAGGTCTGTTCTCTACCCTGTTCTATATACCTGGAGTCAGTAAAAAGAAAATCTTTATTTCCGGAAATCAATAAACACCCATTGCTTCCCGTGAATCCGCTCAAGTAACGAACATTTACCAAAGATGACACTAAAAAAGCATCTGCATTTAGAACATTGCAGGCTTTCTTT
>DTSF01000081.1 GCA_012965485.1 Dehalococcoidia bacterium | reverse complement strand
TACCCTGCCTTCCGAGATCATTTAGCAGATCACCCTTTTTGTCTCCCCGGCTAGGGTGAGGCCCTGGACCTATCCCTGTATCAACCAGCACTATTTTTCCTTTTGACCTAACAACAAAACATCCATAGTAAAGCTGAACCATACCCTTATCTAAAACTTCACTCCAATAAGGCTCCCACAGTGTTATGTCCACTTCTGGAAAAAAATCCTCTGGAGACCGGGAAGGCGGAACCATATCCATCAGTGACAGGATCTCCAAATTGCCTATTTGCAGCTTTTCTTGCATTAAATACCCCCAACTACTCTTTTAAGCAATCCCTGTTTACTGCAAGCCTGATAAACTCGCGCCGACATTGTATTCCTTTTTTTCACAAGGATTTATCGAAAGATCGACAAAGGGAGAAAATCGATATGGAAAAAATCAAAGTTGGGTTCATCGGGCTTGGAAACATGGGCGGCGGTATGTCTATGAATATAGCCAAGGCAGGCTATGACATGGTAGTTCACGATATAAATAGAGCTGCTGCGACAAATCTTCTGGAATTAGGGGCAGAATGGGCCGATACTCCTAAAGAATTGGCAGAATCCGTGGATGTAATTTTCACCTCGCTCCCCGGTCCAGCTGAGGTTAAATCAGTATCGATGGGTAATGACGGATTAATAGAAGGAGTGTCGAGCGGGTCAATATGGATTGATCTCAGTACAAGCTCTCCCACTCTGATTAGAGAATTATCCGAAGAATTCGAAAAGCAAGGCGCTTCTGTTTTGGATGCCCCGGTCAGTGGCGGTGTAAAAGGAGCTCAAACAGGTAAATTGGCAATCATGGTTGGAGGGAGCGAAAGCATTTTCAATCAAATAAACTCGATCCTAGATTCCTTCGGGGATAAAGTAAGTTATACCGGAACTATCGGTTCTGGCAGCATATGTAAGTTGATGCACAACACCATCGGATATGGAATGCAGATGATCATATCTGAATGTCTGACTCTTGGAGTAAAGGCCGGGGTAGATCCGGAAAACTTATTTGAATGCATAAAGAACGGAAGTGTAGGAAGAGGTAATTTACTCAATGTCACCTTGCCGGACACATATCTGCAAGGTAAATTTGACCCTCCAAATTTTACCCTCAAGCTGGCAAGAAAAGATGTTTCTTTAGCATTGGAGCTCGGCCGAGAATATGACGTTCCAATGGAAGCGGCGAGTCATGCTTACAATGAGCTGACTTCTGCTATAAACAGAGGGTGGGAGAACAAGGACTCCAGGATCAGCCTGCTCCTTCAAGAAGAAAGAGCAGGTAATATAGAGGTCAGGTTGGGTCAGTCAAGTTAGTTCTAAATTTAAAATCACTAGTCCCCGGGAACCAATTCTGGCACTGATCCTTTGAAAGCCGGCATAACTTGCTCTGAGAATCGTTCAAGCTGCTCAATCATCACTGATTTCGGGGTGCCAACCGGATGGCTCACACTGATTCTGTTGAGTCCAGGATATTTCTGTTCCAAGGCTTTTAACTGCTCGATAATTAATTCAGCAGGACCCGCAAGCACTCCACCAGCAGCTACAGCATCTTCAATAGTAGGTAATCCGGCCTTTAGAGCTGTTTCAGGATTACTCATAGCCTCGATTTGTTCATCACTCAGGGCTTTAACCAATCTAAGAGGTCCAAACATTTTTAAATTTTCTTCGTAGAATTGGCCCACTTCTTTCATAGCTTGTTCTTGAGTTTCAGCGATATGGAAATGAAACCCAATTGCCAAGTTCTCACCTGGTTCGGTCTCAACCCCTGTCCTAGAATATGCCTCTCTAAGCCCCTGTACAGCCCTATCCATGGCTCCACCTTCAGAGCTACCCCCACCTATGATCCCTTTTATCCCATGTTTGGCCATGAAATCTAATCCGCGTGGGGTAGCACTTTGAATCGGTTGCCAGCATTCAACGGGCCGGTTCACCGGTCGGGGAACTAGAGTAATTTCCTTAAGATCGTAGCCCCTATAAGGAACCTCCGGAGGGATAGTGTAATAGGAACCTTTATGTGAAAAAGACTCCTTATTAAAGGCCTCAAATATTATATCCACCTGCTCTTCAAATAATTCTCGATTAGCTGGCTGATCCAGAAGAGGTGACCCGAAGGTTTCGACCTCTCGAGTGTGGTATCCCCTCCCCACGCCAAATACGACCCTCCCTCCAGTTAAAACATCGGCGGTAGCATAATCTTCTGCGAGCCTCAAAGGATGCCACATTGGGGCAATATTGAAACCACATCCCAATCTCACATTTTTAGTCAGATGCGCTAAATGCAGAGCCATCATGAGAACATTGGGCAAACATTCATAACCTTCAGGTTGAAAATGATGCTCGGCCATCCAGAATGTATCGTAGCCACACCGATCCATGGTCTGAGCTATCTCTGTAGCCTTGTCAAAAACTGAGATAAGGTAATCATTGCCGAAAGCACGGTCATTTACCGGTTTACCGGCATATCCAACATCGGACAAATCTACATGACCGGCATAAAGGCTATCGAATTTTGTAATCATATTCCCCCCCTACAGATTTCAGTGAATAGATATCGATTTCGGCGAATAATACCAGAGAATCAATTTAGCTATCTTAAGGATGTCAAATCCAAAAATATCTCTTCAGATCGATCCGAAAACAAAAAAAGAAGGAAACTGCAGTAAAATAGCCCCCACTGTCAAAATATAAGGTATCTCTATGACGTTAAAAAAAATACTTATAGCTAATCGAGGAGAAATTGCAATCCGAATTGCAAGAGCTGCCTCAGACCTGAACATTGGCACCGTTTCAATATATTCAAATGACGATTTTTCGTCACTTCATGTTCAGGCAACAGATGAAACTTTCGCGCTATCAGGAAACGGAGTATCAGCATATCTAGATATCGACAAGGTGATACGAATTGCCAAGGAATCTGATGCTGACTCAATTCATCCCGGTTACGGATTTCTTGCAGAGAACCCGGAATTTGCAAAAAGATGCCGAAAAGAAGGAATCATATTCATCGGACCTAGTGTTGAAATGCTGGAGCTATTTGGAGATAAAGGAAGGGCTCGGTTAGCTGCAAAAAATTCAAAAGTACCAACACCATCGGGACTTGAAGGACCTGTCACAATTGAATCAGCCAAAGAGTTTTTCAGCACTCTCCCTGAAGGCAGTGGAATGATGCTCAAGGCAATAGCAGGTGGAGGGGGAAAGGGCACACGAGCGATAAACAATTTATCGGAAATAGAAAGGCTATTTAAGCGATGCCAATCTGAAGCTAGAAGAAGTTTTGGAAACGGGGATTTGTATGCCGAACAGCTTATAGAAAACGCAAGACATATTGAAGTCCAGATTATTGGAGATCATTTTGGTAATGTGACGCATCTCTGGGAAAGAGAGTGCAGCATACAACGAAGATACCAAAAGCTGGTGGAAATTGCTCCGGCTCCTTTTATTACCGAAAGTCTGCGTGACGAAATTATCGAGTCAGCTGTGAAACTTGCCAATAGTGTCGGTTATTCCAATTTAGGTACCTTTGAATTCTTAACTTACAAAAGTAATCAGGCTGAATACGACTCGTTTGTCTTCATTGAAGGAAATCCCAGATTGCAGGTTGAGCATACAGTTACCGAAGAAGTGACAGGGGTAGATATTGTTCAATCTCAAATACGCTTGGCAGATGGAGCTACATTGAGTGAAATAGGACTTGATGTGAATAATCCACCTAAGGTCAGAGGGTATGCAATACAAAATAGGATCAACTGTGAAACTATATCTAATTCAGGACAGATAAAACCTTCAACAGGAAAAATAACCAGGTATAGTGCCCCTAGGGGGCCAGGGATCAGAACTGACAGCTTTGTTTATTCTGGATACGAAACCACCACGGCATTTGACTCTCTGATTGCAAAACTTATATGCCATTCCAATTCCAGCAATTTCCTCGATGCTGTAGATCGATCAAAACAAGCACTAGGAGAGTTTGATATAGATGGAGTTGAAACCAATCTTGAGTTCCATTTAAAACTTATGTCCCACCCTGAGTTTATATCCGGAAATATAAATACCCGTTTCCTTGACCATAACTTATCGGAATTGATCCCTAAAGAGTCTCCATGTAGGCGTGATGTTGCGACCAACCAACTGCAGTAGAGAAATGAATTACTCACAAGGGATATAAGTTTCAAAAAGACCCATGTTATTGATATACCCCACCCAGAAATCGACTCAATGCAGGTTCATGGTGAAACAATTTCAATATCCGGTATCGAACCTAGATTCAATAGGGCTCCGTTGTTGGGAGAGCACGATGACTATGTTTTAGGAGTTTTTAAATAAATACAAAAAAAGGAGCTATTAATGGACAACAAATTGAACGGCGACGTAGCCATCGTGACAGGTGGAAACAGCGGAATAGGGGAAGCGACTGCACATCTATTAGCTAAAGAAGGGGCTAAGGTTGCTCTGTTAGCTAGGAGGGAAAAAGAAGGAAAGAAAGTAGAGTCCGCTATAAAAGCATCCGGCGGAGAGGCCACGTTTTTTCAGTGCGATGTAGCTGAGAGCAGGCAAGTTGATGAAGTAGTTAACAATGTCGTCTCAACATACGGAAAAATAAGTGTTCTATTTAACAATGCAGGAGGAGGTGACAAGGGTAACTTCCCCAATGAAACAGATGAAGGTTGGGAGAGGGTTATTGCGGTTAATTTGAATGGAACATTCTACGTAAGCCGTGCCGCCTGGCCACATTTGATCAAATCTCGTAACGGACGAATCGTAAACATGTCCTCCCTAGCCGCTCAGAGAGGGTTTAGCAAAAACATGTACGACCTAGTAGGTCGTGGGCCTTCCTCATCTTACTATGCAGCAAAAGCAGGAGTTGACGCTTTCACCAGATATGCTGCTGGTATGGGAGGCCAGCACAATATTAGGGTGAACGGAGTGAGGCCCGGGCAAATCATCACTCCTTTAACCGATGTTGGAGGAGGAACCCATTCTCTCAAAGGAGCTTTCGATTTCATCCAGATATTAGACGGGCCAGGTTATCCAGATGACGTAGCCAATACAGTCCTATTCCTCGTATCAAACAATTCTAGATTTATCACAGGGGAAATAATAAATGTAGACGGTGGTATGCCCGGAAAACTCTAGGCTAGCTCGGCAGGGAATATTCCTTTCCAACGCCTTTATATAGTAGGATTCCGGAACAATATCATTCAAGCTTTCTTGAAAATAGTGTTATATGCAGTACACGTTTACAGAAAAAGAAGAGTCCTTCAGACGGGAACTTCTAGAATTTCTAGAAAAGGAACTTCCTGAAAATTGGAATTCTCTCTCTCCAGAAGGTCATTTTTCTGAGGGCAATTTACCTTTTACTAAATCCATGGCAAAGAAGCTCGCCGAAAAAGGTTGGTTAACCATGGCGTGGCCGGAAGAATACGGGGGACAGGGTCGCTCAATAATGGAGCAACTAATATACCGAGAAGAGATGACTTATCAAGATGTGCCGGGTACTGACCTAGGGACAGGCGCAATTAGTTGGGTGGGACCCACCTTGATGATCGCCGGAACTCATGAACAAAGAAAAGAACACTTACCCCCGATTGGAGACGGTGATGCATACTGGTGCACTCTTTACAGCGAATCAGGGTCGGGATCTGACCTAGCATCACTTCAAACTCAGGCAAAAAAAGATGGCGACGACTACGTTATAAACGGGTCAAAAATATGGACCAGCTCTGCTCACATTGCGGACTTTGGCTGGCTTGCAGCCAGAACCGACCCAAAAGCTCCAAAGCACAAAGGAATCAGTTTATTTATGGTGGACATGAAGTCCGCTGGCGTGACAGTTAGGCCAATATACAACATGGCTGGATCTCATGAGTTCAATGAAGTTTTTTTTGAAGATGTCAGAATTCCCTCAAAAAACCTGGTTGGGGAAGAAAACCGCGGCTGGTATACACTGGCGGTTGCTTTGGACTTTGAGAGGTCAGGAGTTGGTTATTCAGCAAATGCAAGAAGGATACTTGCGTCTCTCACAAACTATGTCAAATCAGCGAAGAAAAATGGGAAGCCCCTCTCTGAAAACCAATTAGTCCGGAACAGGCTGGCAGAACGACATATTGAAACGGAAGTTTCACGATCCATGTCGTATAAAGTAGCTTGGATGCAGAGTAATGGAATGGTTCCGAATGCCGAAGCGTCCATGTCTAAATTGTTTGGAACCGAGTTAGTACAAAGGGTCGCCAACACAGCAATGAACATAATAGGTATGAAAGGCTTGCTTTCACATGAGTCAGATCGCTCTCCATTGGAAGGTGCCGTGCAAAAAATGTATCTAAGCTCTTTTTCCTCAACCATCGCAGCTGGCACTTCCGAAATCCAAAGAAACATCATTGCAGGTAGAGGATTAGGTTTACCTAGGGCTTAGTTCATTATCTGTAGTCATACGGGGAGGCCTCCAACCGAATGGAATCTTTAAGTCTTCCAAACCAAGGCGCTCTGCTCCCCTATACTATTTTGGATTTATCTGAGGGTGGTCACAATATTTGCGGGCGACTATTGGGAGACATGGGGGCAAGAGTCGTCAGAATAGAACCTCCGGGTGGCAGCCAAACCCGCCTACGAGGGCCTTTTGCCCTCGATTCAAGTGGTAATAACAAAAGCCTATATTGGGCAGCTTATAACTCCAACAAAAAGGGAATCTCACTTTCTCTTGATACGGAGGCTGGAAGGCAAATATTCCTTAGGTTAGTGGATCAAAGTGATGCCATACTCGAATCGTTTCAACCCGGATACTTGGATTCATTAAATATCGGATTTGCAACTCTAATTAAACGCAATCCTAAATTAGTACATACCACTATGACTCCTTTTGGATCCACCGGACCATATGCCGGTTTTGCATCCACTGATTTAATCGCCTCTTCCATGGGCGGCATGCCGTTTGTTAGTGGTGATGAGGACCGTCCACCTGTGAGAATCAGCTTCCCACAAGCCGAATTAGTCGCTGGATCCCAAGCTTTTGGGGCAACTGTAGCCGCATTGAGGCATAGTAGGAATAATAAAAGCGGCCAACATGTAGATGTTTCGGAACAAATTTCCGTTATATGGACTTTAATGAACGCAACTCCATTTCCAAAGCTCCATGGCACAGATGTGACAAGGGCAGGCGCTTTTAGGAAAAGAGGTCCTATCGATGTAAGACACGTATTCAAATGCGCTGATGGCTATGTAAGCATGAATCCACAGGCCAGGACATTAAGGGGATTTATTGAATGGATGTCAGAAGAAACTGAGATTGAAAAGGAAATTCTAAGTTTCAATATCGATAAATGGGATCTCAAACCTGATAGTGACCCAAATGGTAAAGACGCCATTGAGTTTAAAACAGTTGAAAAATTCATAGAGAATTTTCTGCTCAGGAAAACGAAAAACGAAATTTTTGAAAGAGCTCTATCATCAAGACTTTTAGTAGCTCCCTGCAATACAGTAGAAGATATTAGAAAAAGCCCTCAGTTAGAGGCCAGATCATTCTGGATTGATATATATCATCCAGAATTTGGTAAAGATATAACTCATCTAGGTCCGTATATGAAAATGTCCGAAACTCCTCTAAGAGTTTATTCTCCCTCGTCATCTGTCGGTTCTGACAATGAAGAGGTATTCACCGATTTCGGTATAAATAGAACTGAAATCGATGAGTTAAAGAGACGGGAGATCATATAGTGTCTGATAACGTTCAAAACGCCCTCTTCGACGGTCTAAAAGTTTTAGATTTCACCTGGGTTGGTGTAGGCCCAATCACAACTAAATACCTCGCCGACCACGGAGCTGACGTAATCAAAATAGAGTCCGTTAGTAGACCTGACGTTCTAAGAGGCGCGCAACCATTTAAGGACGGCATACCGGGCATAAATAGAAGTCAGTTCAGCGGCAATTACAACTCAAGTAAGAGAAATCTGGGACTTAATCTATCGCTCCCACGATCTTTAGAACTAGTCAAAAATCTCATAATTGAATGGCAACCCGACGTGATAGCAGAAAGTTTTACACCACGAGTTATGAAATCATGGGGACTCGACTACACTTCTGTAATAAAAATAAGGCCTAATGTTATTTATTTTAGTACCTGCTTAATGGGACAATTTGGACCCCACAAAAATTTTGCAGGTTATGGCCAACTTGCTGGAGCGATGGCTGGATTTTATGAAATCACAGGGTGGCCTGATAAAAGTCCTGCCGGGCCTTATGGCGCATATTCTGATTTCCTTAACCCTCCTATCGCCTTCGGATCCATAGTTGCTGCGCTCGATTATAGGGATCGACATGGAAAAGGTCAGCATATTGACCTTTCACAATATGAAGGAGCTATGCATTTCTTAGCGCCACATATCATGAAATACAACGAAGATGGCTCAATTCTAGGCCGAATGGGGAATGAAGATGATGGAATGTACCCACATGGCATCTATCGATGCCTCAACCAAAAAAGATCCCTTACTGACACAGAAGAATCATGGGTGGCAATAGCTATAGAATCTGAACCACAATGGTTAGAATTTTCAAAAATTTTAGGTTTGCACGAAGCAATATACAAACAGAATTTAACAGAGCGAAAAGCAAATAGAGACCACATTGATCATTTAATTACCGAATGGACTTCCCAGCATGAATCGAGATACGTTATGAAATTACTTCAGAGTCACAAAATCCCGTCTGGCATGGTACAAAGCCAATCCGATATGTGGGACGATCCTCACCTTGAACATATGGGATTTTTTCAATGGCTACAGCACACGGAAATTGGTCCTATGCCATACGATGGGCTGCAGTTCCAACTTTCAAAAACCCCTGGGCATCTAAGCCGCGCACAGGCGATGATTGGCGAACACAATTTGGAGATCCTTGAAGAAATACTTTCTATGGACCCTTCAGAAGTAGCCGATTTACTACTTGAAGGCATATTGGAGCAATCTTTTTGATGACAAAAAGCGCATTGGACGGAATAAAAATAGTTGATTTAAGCAGAATGGCTCCTGGACCATTTTGTTCCATGATGCTTGGTGACATGGGTGCAGATGTAATAAAAGTAGAGGCACCTCCCACGGCCAGAATAATAGCCTCTAAAACCGTAAATGACCCCCAAAACCGCAAAAACGCTGCAACCAACCCCTTAAACCGAAATAAGAGAAGCATCGTACTAGACTTAAAAAAAGAGGAAGGCATCAAGATACTTCACCAACTCTGCCAAGACGCTGATGTTTTCCTAGAAGGATTCAGACCCGAAGTAGTAACTCGACTGGGTTGCGGTTACGAAACAATAAAGGAAATTAATCCGTCAATAATTTATTGTTCTATATCCGGGTACGGACAGACCGGACCCTACAAGGATCTAGTTGGACACGATATCAACTATATCTCAGTTGGGGGGGCTCTGGGGTTAATTGGCAGTGAGAATGGCAAACCTTCAATTCCATACAACCTTATTGCTGATTTTGCAGCAGGAGGTATGAACGCCGCATTCTCAATAGTTTGCGCACTTTTTTCCCGATCAAATACAGGGGAAGGTCAGAAAATAGATATAGCCATGTCAGATGGTGTCACCTATCTTTTATCGGCAATATCTGGAGAATATTTTAAGTCTGGAGAGGCCCCAAAACCCGGACAGATGACTCTGAATGGAGGTGCACCTTATTACAACGTTTTTGAATGCGAAGACGGTAAATATATAAGTCTTGGTTGCATAGAGCCCAATTTCTGGCGAAATCTCTGCAGAACACTGAAGTTAGATCAATTCTTGGACAGTCAACATGATACTGATCAATACGAAGTAATAATGAGTGAATTGCAAACTATGTTCAAGACCAAGAAACGGGATGAGTGGTGGGATTTGTTCAGGCAAACTGAAGACGTAGCAGCAGCACCCGTTTATGATTTCAATGAAGTGCTAGAGGACCCACATGTCAAAGCCAGAGACATGTTCATTCAAGCAGGTACAGTAGATGAGACTGTGATAACTCAAGTGGGATTTGGATCAAAGTTGATGAATACTCCTAGTTCAATTAGAAAACTTGGAACGATCCCCGGGGCAGACTCTGAAAATATTCTTAGGGAAATGGGGTACTCTGCCAATGAAATCAAAAGCCTGATAAATTCGGAAATAATATTCAATTAGCCCTCACCATATGAATTTCGCACCGCGATTAAACTAACCTCCCAACTCCTCAATGATTTTGTCAGGGATTAATTGAAATATCACCACACCCTTTTTGTCATCCGGATATGACTTAGCAAATTCACTTCCCTCATCTGGTCCGTAATATCGAATAGCCATTTTCTTAACAAAATCATGAAGAGGTTTCTTTATTTCCTTTACTTTGCCACGTACAACAACCGACCTGTAAGGTGGTTCCCTGAAATCTACACACAAGCTAGCGTATGGGTTATTAGACAAATTTTTCCATTTCAAAGTGTTTACACCAGTGAACATAAAGGCATGATCACCGTCCCACTCGTACCATATTGGAACAGAATGAGGGCGACTATTCGTACCTACAGTACTGATCACTGCTATCTGGGTTTGACTCAAAAATATATCTGCCGTCTTGCTTAAATTAACCATGTTTTCCTACCTACTTGGATTTAAATGCTATCTCTATAAATAGTAATATGTCACAAAGGGGAAAAAACCAATCCAACGAATTGTAAGGGTGAGTGTTATGTCTAAAGTCAGATTAGCAATAGTAGGTTGCGGAACAATATCTCAACTCAACGTGCCAGGTTATTTGGAACATCCAGACTGCGAGATAGTAGCTCTTTGTGACCTTGACGAAACTCGAGCGATTTCGAAAGCAAAAGAATGGCAAATCGACCCACGAATTTATACTAACTACGACAATCTCTTGGCCGATGACTCTGTGGACGCTGTTGAGCTTCTATCCCCTACCCACCTGCATGCCTCACAAATTATTTCAGGGCTCGATTCAGGAAAACATATATCGTGTCAGAAACCGATAGCAACATCCATGGAAGAAGTAAGACAAATTCGAGAAGCTGTACAAAAGAATGACAGGATTTTCAGAGTAACTGAAAACTTTCTCTATTACCCCCCTATTTTAAAAGCTAAGGAACTTATTCAGGATGACGCTATCGGAACACCTTCTCTCGTTAGGATCAGGACTATTAGGGGGTTGGGATCAGAGACAATGATTAGGCCTGAAAAAGACGCTTACGTCTGGCGAAGGGACCCTTCAAAAAACCCCGGAGGCATGCTTTATGACGATGGCTGGCACAAATACGCCACTGCAATATCATGGGTCGGAAATGTAGAGAAAGTGACCAGTATAGTGACAAGGACCGATGATTTTCTTGCGGATACGCCAAGCGCTGCTGTCATGAAAGTAAAAGACAAAGATTGTTTGATAACAATCGATTATTCTTCTGCAAGTCAAATGCCTATTAAAGGAAAATATTACAATGCCGACGAATTTTTTGAGATTATAGGCCCGAAAGGCACAATCTGGGTCACCAGATGTACCGGTGAATTACTCGATATGCCTCCTGTTGTATTAGTTAAAGGTGATGAAACAACTTCATACAGTGTACCGTCTGATTGGATAGAAGGATTTAAAGGAGCTGCAAGAGCCTTCATAGACTCAATTATAAAAAAAGAATCACCTGATATGGATATAAATTTCTCATCTCAAGTGCTGCAGGTAGCTTTGGCAATGTACGAATCATCCGACAATGAAGCCACTGTCTATATAAAAGAGAGGTAGTAAATGGCAAGCCGGAATTCTGATAAACCAAACATACTCTTCATATTGAGCGACGACCAAGGAGCTTGGGCGATGGGATGTGCAGATAATGCGGATCTGTCTACCCCTAATCTAGATCGTCTAGCCAAAACTGGAATAAAGTTTGAAAATTTTTTCTGCGCTTCTCCTGTGTGTTCCCCAGCACGTGCGACGATACTGACTGGAGAGATCCCCTCCCAACACGGAGTTCAAGACTTTCTGAGGAAAGGCAATTCTAATTTTATTGAAAAAGACGGAGCTGAGATAACTTATATGGAGGGACGAACCTCCTACATCGAGAAATTATCAGAGAGTGGTTACTGCTGCGGTTTGAGTGGAAAATGGCACCTTGGAAATGCTCAATTACCTCAGTTTGATTTTGAGTATTGGAACGTTCACGCCTCTGGAGGTGGTCCGTACTACAAAGCACCTATGATTGAAAACGGTGAGCTTTACCAACCAACCGAGTATGTGACAGACATAATTACAGATAATGCTCTTTCATTTCTTGAAAAACAATTAAGTTCCGATTCTCCTTTTTCTCTTAATGTGCATTACACAGCCCCCCATGCACCCTGGACTCGTGAAAATCACCCGAAGGAAAAATTTGATAGTTTCTACGACCAAAGCCAATTTATATCTACACCTGATCTACCAATACACCCAAAACAGCTGGATAAAGAGGCTGGAGCTGCGACTATTGGTAATGACGAAGAAGGTAGGAAAATAGCATTAAGCGGGTATTTCACAGCAATAGAAGAAATGGATAGAAATATAGGACGAATGATCGATTGGCTCGAGGAAAACAACCTTAGGAGCAACACTCTTATCATTTTCACGGCCGATAACGGCATGAATATGGGACATCACGGCATATGGGGAAAAGGTAACGGGACGTACCCGCCTAATATGTTTGATACCGCAGTCAAAATACCTGCTCTCATTTCGAGACCAGGGCATGTTCCTGAAAATTCGACCTGTGATGAACTACTAAGCCAATACGATTTCAGCCCTACCCTTTTAGATTATGTTGGATTAAAGCCAGAAAATACCGAAAATCTTCCTGGAAGAAGTTTTATTAATTTGTTAGAAGGAAAAGAGTTCGGGCCGGACAAACCCGTCTATGTTTTGGACGAATACGGGCCAACCCGAATGATTCGTACCAAAAAGTGGAAATACGTCCATAGGTACGACATTGGGGATAATGAATTATACGACCTAGAAAATGATCCGGATGAAGAGAACAATTTATTTGATACATCAGGCACCTACGGTGGAATCGCGGAAGCTTTATGGAACCAACTAGAGGCTTGGTATGACAGATATATCGATCCTACTATGGATGGCCGGAAAAACTTGGTCACAGGTAGAGGGCAAATCGGTTTAATTAAAAGCAGTGATAAACCTTTTGCTGACGACGTCGTATATTTCAGTCAAAGTTAGCGTTTCAAAAATTCTATCGATCCTGTACTGACCCATCGAATCCAATTGGAGTATCTAGGACTTTCGGGTTTTCAGGCATAGATAAGGCGTGCTCATTTATTTGGATTCCCAAACCCGGGCCCTCTGGCACAGTTAAATAGCCGTCGACCATCTCTAGTGATTCCACAAACAATTCGCTCTTTGGGGGCTTATCTTCGCCTGTATATTCTTGCAAAGCAAAATTTGGAATGCATGCATCTAGCTGGACACACGCAGCCGTACTTACGGGTGACAATGGGTTATGAGGAATAACTTTTACATGGTTTGCTTCAGCCATTGCAGCCACTTTTTTGGACCCGCTGAGTCCTCCACACAGACAAAGATCGGGACGAACGTAGGAAACTGCGTTAGATTCTAAAAGCTGCTGATACTCAAAAATTGTGGTGAACCTCTCTCCGGTTGCAATAGGAATATTACATTTATCGGCTATTTCACCCATGATTTTTGGACTGTCTGGGAGCATTGGATCTTCATAAAAAAAAGGATTGAATTGTTCCAATCTCCTTCCTAAGGAAATACTTTCAGCAGGATTCATTTGGCGATGTATTTCAACACACACATCAACATCAGGGCCGACCATCTCCCGTACCGCTCCTACCCTATTAACCGCTTCATCTGCCCATCCACTATATGATTTATGTAAATAATAGTCAGATGGGAATGGCGAAAATCTTACAGCCGTATAGCCTTTTTTGACGGCATCCAAAGCATCATTGGCCAAATCTTCTGCACTACCGCCCTCTCCTGATCCAACGTGCATATAACAGCGAACTCTATCTCTAGTTTTACCTCCCATTAGGTCATAAATTGGCACCCCTAATCTCTTTCCTTTTATGTCCCACAACGCTATGTCAATGGCTGACAAAGCCCCCTGGACAACTGAGCCCATAAAATGAGAGGAACGATACAACCACTGATAATGGTGTTCGATTTTGTGAGGGTCTTGACCTAGTAGATATGCCTCCATCGTTTCTATCATTGTTTTGGTGGGTCGCTGCCAACCATGCACCCCTCCCTCGCCAATACCAACAGTACCATCTTCACAATGTATCTTTAAAAGTAACCATCTATCCCATAAGAATGTTTCCAGTTTTTCAATTTTTGTCGGCTTTGGCACGCTGTTCTCCTTTTAATATTTATGACGTCTTCTAGCGAGGAGTCGGTGCTGATGGGGGAAAATATTCCTGAACTGGAATTTCAATTACCGCCGGCATATTACTTTTTACTGCTTCGCTCACCACATCCGCTATCTCTGATGGGTGTTCCGCATAGTACCCTTTTGCTCCAAAAACCTCTGCGAGCTTATCAAACCTTGGGTTCTCAAGGTCAACACCCACATATTTTTCGTTGTGCAAAGCTTTTTGTTGAGATTTTTCTGCCCCCATGCAGTTATTGTTCAAAACAATGCTAACCGATGGAATATTGTGCCTTACGGCTGTATTCAACTCCCCGCAGGTATAAAGGAACCCTCCATCACCATGTAAGCTCACCGCCGTCCTATCAGGTCTGCCAAGTTTAGTTCCTAATCCCACGCTAAATCCCATACCAAGGGCACCTTGCCCAGCGTAATTAAACATGGTTCTAGGCTCTTCAAAAAAAATCCTATCGTACGAGAGTCCAGGGTGCATGGGGGGCTGTGTAATGCACATTAAGAG
>DTSF01000080.1 GCA_012965485.1 Dehalococcoidia bacterium | reverse complement strand
TAGGGAGTTTGGGAGTGTGCTTCAGGCTTATAGCTTGAACCGGGCAATCCCTCGCAAAATTGATGTATGGGATGGCAATTTCCCGAACATGCCGGTTCCGCCCATAAAAGGTGAAACCGTTACTGGATCGAAGATAGCACTCTACGGCTGCCTGGTTGATAATGTACTTGATGTAATTGAGCAAATTGAAATAAGCGAAGGGCTCCCCCATGTAGAGATTGATGGAGTTTGGACAAAGCGTTCACCGGAGACCGGAAGGTCATATCTGATTGCCTCATTTGATGAAAGCAATATTGATGTATTGCTTAATCATGCTGAGCGTGCCAACCTGATGACACTGTACCATATGGACCCGTTCGAAAGCTGGGGCCATTATAACATAAGTACCCAGTTTTTCCCGGATGGAATTAGAGCAATGAGAAAGTGCGTTGAAAAAGCAAAGAAAAAGGGGATCAGGATCGGTGCGCATACCTTAACAAATTTTATTCAAACCCATGACCCATATATTACGCCTGTTCCTGATAAACGGCTTGCCAGAACAGGAAGCCAAGCCGCAACAGCAGCATTTGAGATGGGCGGTACCGTGGTAGTTAAGGCTCAAGTGCACGCAGGAGGGAGAGGAAAAGGTGGTGGCGTCAAAATTGTGGAATCCCCTGGGGCAGCGGAACGGGCAGCGGAAAAAATGATAGGAACAAATCTTGTCACTTTTCAGACTGGGCCAGAGGGTGTACCCGTCAACAGTGTGCTTGTAGAAGAGGGTCTTGAAATAGAAAACGAACTCTACTTGGGCATGGTGATAGATGGAGCTTCAAAAGGGGTAGTTGTCATTGCTAGCGAAGCTGGAGGCATGAACATAGAAGAGGTAGCAGAAACTTCCCCAGAAAAAATACTCCAAATTCCCATTGATCCAGTATTGGGTCTCCAGCCATTTCAAGGTAGGAGAATAGCTTATGGGCTTAACCTAGGACAAGAACATATTCGTCCGGTTACCAACTTAGTGCAAAACCTATACCAAGCATTTATTGAAACAGACGCCTCCTTGGTAGAAATAAACCCTCTAGTAATTACAAAAGACGGGAAGGTGCTGGCAGCAGATGCAAAATTGGACATCGATGATGATGCGATTTTTAGGCATAAAGACTTGCAGGAAATGAGAGATGTTTCTCAAGAAGACCCCCTAGAAGTAGAAGCACGTTCTTCAGACATAAATTATGTTAAATTGGAAGGAACCGTCGGCTGCATTGTCAACGGGGCCGGCCTTGCAATGGCCACGATGGATGTGACCAGTTCAGCCGGAGCTTCGCCCTCAAATTTTTTGGATATAGGCGGAGGGGCAGACGAGGAAAAAGTGGCCAAAGCCCTAAACCTAGTATTATCGGATGATAGCGTTAAGGCGGTTCTCGTTAACCTCTTCGGTGGAATCCTGCGTTGTGACATTGCTGCGAGGGGATTCTTATTAGCTGCTGAACAACAACCCGCTAAAGTGAGGCCAATGGTAGTGAGAATGCTTGGAACCAATTCAGATGAAGGAAGGGAAATCCTTTCTCAATCCAGTTTAAATGTAATCCTGGTGGATACCCTAGGAGAAGCCGCAGCTGAAATTAAAAAGCTTGCATAAATCATGCGTTAATAACATACACATTTAAGCCAGTTTATAGGAACAAATACATGAGTATTCTCGTAGATAAATCAACCAGGCTACTAGTACAGGGAATTACCGGAAAGGAAGGTAGTTATCACGCGCAAAGATCCGCCGAGTATGGTGCAAATCTCGTAGCAGGGGTGACTCCCGGAAAAGGTGGCCAGAATTTTAATACGACGATTCCTGTCTATAACACAGTCCAGCAGGCTGTGGACGAAACTTCTGCCAATGCCTCCTTAATTTTTGTCCCACCCGCATTCGCAGCAGACGCGATTGTCGAATCCATAGATGCTGGTATAGAAGTAATCGCCTGTATAACTGAAGGCATCCCGGTCCAAGATACCATAAAGGTAGTTAGGTATCTTAAAGATAAGGAAGTCATCCTAGTTGGACCCAACTGTCCCGGAATTATCTCTCCCGGGGAAAACTTCAAAATGGGAATCATGCCAGGACACATTCACCTGCCCGGTAGGACTGGTGTTGTCTCGAGAAGTGGCACCTTAACATATGAAGCAGTCGGGCAGTTGACTCAACTAGGTATTGGCCAATCAACATGTGTGGGAATTGGCGGAGACCCTGTATCTGGGGTGACCTTCGTCGATATCCTAGAAAAATTTGAGGATGACCCTGATACAGATAATGTGGTTATGATAGGGGAGATTGGCGGCACAAAAGAACAAGAGGCTGCAGAATACATTAAAAGCGAATTCAACAAGCCGATTGCCGCCTTAATAGTAGGAAAAAGTGCTCCTCCAGGAAAACGAATGGGCCACGCTGGAGCTATCATCACCGGTTCTGCCGGGAAGGCCGAGGAGAAACAGAATGCTCTCTCCGCCGCTGGAGTTTCTATAATCCCAGGCCCAGGTTCAATTGGAGACACTCTTAAAGAATTGATTTACTGACATTTTTCCCGTACTCATGTTCTAATTCTTTTTTTTTTTTTTAGAACATTTGTATTTACTTTGCTAGCTCACTATGCTAACCTTCTCATAAATACTCATATGTATAGCTCATGCATTCAAACGTCTCAGGAGATTCTTGATGGACAAAAACGAAAAAACAAAAGCCCTAGAATTAGCCATCAGCCAAATAGATAAACATTTCGGTAAAGGGGCCGTAATGAAATTGGGTGACGCTCCGGATGTGCCGATAGATTCCATTTCGACAGGCTCACCTTCTCTTGATGCCGGTCTTGGTATAGGCGGAATACCTAAAGGCCGAGTCACTGAAGTGTACGGAGCTGAATCCTCCGGCAAATCAACTCTCACATATCATGTTATGGCCTCTGCACAAAGAGATGGAGGCACTGCAGCCTACATCGATGCAGAGCATGCTTTAGACCCTAGTTACGCTGCTCGTTGTGGTGTTGACACCGAGAATCTCTTAATTTCTCAACCCGACACCGCAGAACAAGCTTTGGAGATATGCGATTACCTTGTCCGCAGCAGTGCAGTAGATGTGGTGGTCATTGACAGCGTTGCTGCTATGGTGCCAAAGGCTGAGTTAGAAGGAGATATGGGCGACTCCCACATAGGGCTGCAGGCACGATTAATGTCACAAGGACTCCGCAAATTAACTTCATCTATAAGCAAATCAAACACTGCAGTTATCTTTATAAACCAAATTAGAGAAAAGGTTGGTGTTTTCTGGGGAAGCCCAGAAATAACACCTGGTGGACGAGCACTTAAGTTCTACAGTTCCGTCCGAATTGATCTTAGAAAAATAGAATCCTTAAAGCAAGGAACTGAAATAGTGGGAAATCGTGTTCGGGCTAGAGTTGTAAAAAATAAATTAGCTGCTCCATTTAAAACAGCTGAGTTCGATATTATGTTCAACGAAGGCATAAGTAGGGAAGGCGACTTACTAGATTTAGCTGTTGATCACTCTATCGTGAAAAAGAGTGGAGCTTTCTATTCTTTTGGGGAAGTTCAAATAGGACGTGGAAGGGAAAGTGCTAAAACATTCCTTAAAGAAAATCCGGTTTTAACTGATGAAATTAATGAAATGGTCAAGGCAGCATTAAATCCAGAACCAAAGGATGATGTAATCGTACCTTTGGATGATCCTGGAAGTGACGTAGAAGTAAACAAAGCTATATAAATAGGTTTTTGTTTTGAAAATTATCGAACTACCCAAAAATTTAAACGGTTCTAATCAAAATACTCCATCAGGGCCATCTAATTTTTTACAGAATGACAAAGACTTAGAAAATGCCAACAGTGTATCCAGGCGATTCATATCATATCGGCCTAGAAGTGAGGCTGAACTACGAATACGATTACTAAAAATATTCTCCCACGAGGTAGTTTCAGAATCTGTTGCCCAAATGTATAGAGAGGGCTTACTTAATGATCAAAGGTTCGCTCAAATGTGGGTTGATAGCAGGCAACAATCCCGACCAAAAAGCAGAAAATCTATTAAGCAAGAATTGCTTTCGAAAGGAATTTCAGGACATCTTGCAGAAAAAGCAATTTCACAGCTAAGCGATATTGACAGTGCTATATTGTGCGCTAATAAGAAAGCTAGATCACTAAGTCGGCTTGGAAAAGACGACTTTTATAAAAAACTGGAAGGCTATTTACGGAGAAGAGGTTTCAGTTTTTCTATCTCACGTACGGTTATATCAGAAGCGTGGGACCTCAATCAAGCTTCTTCTCAAAACACCGCCGACGCAATCAATCTATAATTATCTCCATAATCTGTCTGGTGTTACGTAGATATTGGGGGTAGTCTTTGCCGACCGACACAGTTGT
>DTSF01000079.1 GCA_012965485.1 Dehalococcoidia bacterium | reverse complement strand
CCTCTCTGCTGGAGACAAGTCCAGAACGCGCCGCTTTAGGAATATCATTGCTGGTGATAGGCGGGCCTCTCTGGGTACTATATTGGAAAAAAATTGACAGGGAGGTATTGAAAAATTCAGATGAAATCACCTCAAGCATAAGAATTGCATACTTTCTTTTGTGTTTGTCAGTATCTTTTGCCATATCAATAAGTTGTATTTCTGACATCATTTCGGAGACCTTCCAAGCATCCGAGTTTAACTGGCCTAAAATACCAACTCTAATAATATGGTCGTTGGTTTGGGGTTACCATTTAAAAGTGCTGTTGCAAGCCAAACTCTCGGCTCGTGTAAATAGTCAAAGTCTACGTAACACATTTGTTTACAGCTTCAGTTTTGTTGGATTATTTGTACTAGCTTCAAGTTTAAGTAGTTTAGTTTACGTCGCAATCCTCAACGTTATCCAAAATACTGCAGACAATGGAATAATTTTGATTTCCAACGGTAGCCTTGGCTCATTGAGGTTAACTGTGTCAGTACTACTAGGTTTTGTGGCATGGTCGGTCCACTGGCTGATTCTAAGGAATAAATTATCAGAACAAGAATATGAACCTTTCTACCTCTACCTAGTTTACATAGTTACGGTAGTGTGCTGCATGGTATCAAGCACAATGTTGCTAATGACTCTATTCGGTAAGGTCTTCCAAATTTCAGAAATGGAGGGGCGGCAATTTGTACTTATTTCCTCAATAAGTACCTTGAGCATCGGCACCGCTGTATTGCTTTATCACACAAAGCATGTCCCCAGGAACTACCAAATGACTGATTTATTAAAAAAACCTAATGCAGCATTGATATTCTCTTTGGCGTTTTTGGGATTGGGGTTCTTGTCTTCAGGATTTTCAGTGCTAATGCACTCAGTGCTGATCTCTCTACTACAACTGACCTGGACTGATTTAGTCCAACCAGGTGATTTTTGGAAAGATCCTTTATCCGGAGGGGTAAGTTTGGCAATAGTTGGTTGCCTCGTGTGGTTCATGTCTTGGAGTAGATTAGCTATAAAGACCGCCAATTTTAACGAAAAAATCACCTATGCCCACATCTATTTCATGGTGGTCCTAGGAATAGGTATTATCTTCACCGCAGGCGCCATGGCAGGCATTCTATTCATCCTAGTGAAGGATTCTCTTGCCAACGATCTTGGATTCCACACAATGGAATCTTTAATCACGCCTCTGTCCATTGGAATGGTTTTAGGGATCGTTATAATCTATCACCGTCGAATATTCGATCGAATACGTCCGGAATCGGAACCAATAATCCAACCACAGCTACCGGGGCCACAAACTGCAAGAAAGAGTGTCACTATATTTAGTCGAGTCGATAATCGTGAATTAATCAAAACCTTGGAAGACCGTTTAGGCTACGATGCTGAAGAAATCATGTGGACCGCCGAATCAAATTTTGATGGAACTGGCATCAAAGCAGATATCGATGATCTATACAATTCAATAATCAGTTTAGGGGCCAGCAATATACTATTGATACAAGCCGGCGAGGAGTACAAAATCTATACTTACAAAAGAAATTCATTAGAAGGTTAATAGCAAATGGTAACAATACACATTTTAGGGGCTGGTACGCCGACACCTACACCTGACAGGTTCGGATCATCATTTGCGCTCGAAATCGACGGGGACCAAATAATGATTGACTGTGGTCCATCTGCCACGCATAAATTAGTTAAAGCCGGTTTATGGCCCACAAAAATAGACTACTTGTTTTTCACTCATCATCATTTTGATCACGATATTGACTTTCCGTGCTTCCTGCTATGCAGGTGGGATCAAAGTGTAGGAAACGAAAATATCCTGAAGGTATTTGGCCCCAATTTAACTGAAAAGATAACAAAAGGAATCCTTGATGAATCTATAGGATTGTTCGCTCATGATTGGAAAGCACGAATCAGCCACCCGCTGAGCCAAAAAATTCATGTAAACAGAGGTGGGACACTTCCAAGGAAACCTCCACAGGTGGAAGCAATTGATATCGGACCCGGTCCTGTATTTAAGGCATCCAATTGGAGTGTCAACAGTGCTCCTGCAAAGCACGTACAACCATATCTGGATTCATTAGCATATCGGTTTGACACGGCGGATGGCAGCATTGTTTTCACTGGTGATACCGAACCTTGCAACTCGGTCATAGAATTAGCCAAAGATGCGGATTTAATGCTCTGTATGTGCTGGGATGAACAATCCAATATGAACGACAATGGAGAAAGCGAAGGGCAATGTGGCACAGTTGGTGCCGCAGAAATGGCTCAGGCCGCCAATGTGAAAAAATTGGCTTTGGTGCACATAGGCCCCAATTTATCTAATCCTACAGTAATGACTTCGGCAAAATCCGATATCAGTGATATTTTTTCAGGCGAAATTATTTTTACTAATGAATTAGATAAGTTATATCTTTAGATCAATTTACATGTGGTTCTTCCCAATCAGATCGCAGCACCTCCATTAATATGAAGTCTTGCCCGCCCCTTTTAACGTTACGAACCGACTTGAAACCGGATTTGGCGAAAGATGCCTGGGCTCTGTAGTTCCAGGAAAGAGTGTGCAGATAAACCCTATCTAATTCCAAAATAGTGAACAAATGTCGCAACAATGTATTAACCGTATCGGTGCCATACCCAATACTCCAGTAATCCTTGTCACCTATCATTATCCCTAATTCAGCCTGACGATTCTGCATATTTAGATCGTAATACATAATATTTCCAATATGAACGCCCTCCAAGGTTTCAACTGCCAACCTTTTTGAGCGATAGTTTGGAAATTGCATCTCTTCTTTCGAATACCTAAAAAAGTCTTCATAGGACATAGTCATGGGTCTGGTTGCATCCAACCGAGACAGCTCTGGATCCGCCCTCCACGAATATTCGTTTCGGATATCTTCCATACGCTTTTCTCGTACACGCACCTTTTCTCCCTCCTCATTAACAAGAGGGAGTTCCTTATGTTCGCCCCTTGACCAGGGAAATGCCCTTCTGAACAATTTTTACCTCGTTTTCAAATGAAAGGGTTTTGGATATGTCACGAATATCTACCCAATCCACAGTATCAAATTCTTCATCATGCCTAGAGAAATCTCCACCTATAGGTTCCATCAAATAATAATAGACTGTTTTGCGTAGTTGCTGACCTGGATAATCGGGATGGTTAGTCACCCAATAGTTTACCGAGTCAATATATTTACCAAGCTGGACTCTTAATCCCGTCTCTTCTTCAACCTCCCGTAAAGCGGTCTGTCCCCTTGTCTCATGAGGTTCAGGGGTGCCTTTTGGCAAATTGAACGAGATAGGGCAATTCCTACCACACACCACTACAAAGATAGAGTCAGCGTCTTTCCGATAGACTATCCCGCCAGCTGATACCAAATTCATTCTAAATACATTGTAAACCAAAGGGTTGGAGGAGATAACACAGTTCTTGTATCTGAAAACCATAACTAGTCAAATCGTGTATGTAACTTTGACATTCGTAATTATGAGTGTATATTTAATCTCGAGTGAGCAACTTTGCCCACTGCACCCTTTAAGTCAGTCCAGAGAGTCTGCCAAGGGAGCGAACGCTTCGCGTTACCTGTTTGGGTAGCTCGTTTGTTGAATGCCTCTTGCCGATCTGGCCGGAGGTTTTTTTTTTGGAAAATCTAGTTCCATATCTTTTCCAAGTTCGACATTAAAAACCATGTCTGTAAAAAAGATACAAACAGATGTGCAAATGAAACGAGCATTAACGAGAATTTCCCATGAAATACTTGAAAGAAACTCAGGGGCAAAAGATTTAATTCTTGTCGGTATGCATTCTAGGGGGGTACCTTTAGCCTTCAGAATTAGAGATTTAATATCCAGCTATGAAGGCCAAACTGTGGATGTCGGTTCATTAGACATTGGTTTATACAGAGATGACCTTTCCGTAAAACCTCGGGCAGCTATGAAACCGACTGATATCTCCGTTGACATCAATGGACGAATCGTTGTGTTAGTTGACGATGTTTTATACACGGGCCGATCAATAAGAGCTGCCATGGATGCGCTCAACGATTTAGGTAGGCCGAGTCAAATACAACTGGCCGTCCTAATAGATAGAGGGCACAGAGAGCTTCCAATACGAGCTGATTTTGTCGGCAAAAATATGCCGACTTCAAGAGAAGAAGATGTGGAGGTGAAGCTTGCGGAAGTTGACGGTTTTGATGAAGTAGTTATCTCTAGCCCAATCACATAGGTGAGGACAAAGTTGACAACAAACGACACTAATACCAGAAAATCTATTAGACAAAAGCATATCTTGGATTTAGATGGATTAAATCAATCTGATATAGAGCTTATTTTCGAAAACACAGATTCCATGATAGAAGTGCTGAACAGAGGCATT
>DTSF01000078.1 GCA_012965485.1 Dehalococcoidia bacterium | reverse complement strand
GGGCACTAATTTGAATGCTGATGATGTGGTGTGCGATATGCCCCCCGGATTTGGAATTGCTACAGTAGAACAAATCGCGATCAACTCTGCTATGGCTGGAGCAAAACCAGAACACATGCCAATCATTATCGCAGCTGTTAAGTGCCTATCGGTAACCGGCGGTCATGGTGGCAAATCTATGCTAATGTCAACAAGCCCGCAGGCGCCAATGCTGGTTGTGAATGGTCCTATCGCAAAGAAAGTAGGGCTTAATGGAGGATCAGCGCTAGGGCCCGGTAGAGAAAATGAAATAAATATCACAATTGGCAGAGCCTTTTATCTTTGCTTAAAAAATATAGGTATGTGGTACCCACATAAGATGGACATGGACACTATAGGTACAACAAGGAAGTTTGTGCCATGCCTAGCCGAAAATGAAGGCGCCAGCCCGTGGGCTTCATATGCAGCTGACAAAGGTTTCTTAGATGACCAGAGCGCCGTTTCCATTTTCACCACCAACGGAGAACTAGACGTACAAGACCAAGGTAATACGTCTGCAGAAGGATTACTTAAGACTTTGGCATATGGGATCACTTTCGGTAACCGCTCGGTTGGTCATTTGCAAAGCCATGAGCGACTAATCTTCATGCCCCCTGATGTCGCATTACCGGTTGCAGCTGAAGGTTGGTCAAAAGAGGATGCAAAGAATTTTATCTTTGAACACGCCTACGGAAGCCTTGGTAAATTCATACAATTCATGCCTGCCGAAGATGCTAGGGTGGAAGAAGAATGGCAGTGGATACGTGATAAAACTGAACAGGAATTATTGGACACGACTATCCCGCTATTAGCCGACCCAGGCAAAATAGATATTCTGGTGGTTGGTGCTGATAGGGCAAAAACACTTGTTTTCCCAGCGGGGCCAAGTGCAGAGACTGTCGGAATAGATCAGTACCTACCGTAAATATTAGCCTTCGTGGATGACAACGAACACACAGTTAATCAAAGCTATTAACGAAAGTTATGCTTAGCGGTTCTGGCCGTTGCGCAAGGAAATGTGCAGCAATAGATTATTTCTAACAATTAACGGATCGAAAAAAAGAGTAAGGTGAAACATGGCGACTGAAAATAATAATGGCGGGCCACTTTCCGGCATTAGAATGCTGGATTTAGGGCGCTACCAAGCAGGTCCAAGGTGCGCTCTCATGTTCGCCCGAATGGGTGCAGAGGTTATTAAAGTCGAAGCCCTCAAAGGTGATGAAAGCAGACAAAATGGTCCGACAGTAAGAGGCCAGAGTGCCTATTGGGTACAGTACAACAGCGGTAAAAAAAGCCTAGCCATAGATCTACGAACAGAAAAGGGAAAAGAGGTTTTGACGAGATTAGTCAGAAAGTCTGATATTTTCCTTCAGAATTTTCGGCCCGGAACCATCGATATTATGGGATTTGGATATGATGTCCTAAAAAAACTAAACCCCAAAATTATCATGATTAACGCTTCCGCCTACGGCCAAGACGGTCCACACCGGGATAAAGTTGGCTTTGATCCTATTGGACAAGCAATGGGTGGCCTGATGTCGTTAACTGGGCTAAAAGGAGACCCTCCAACAAAGACTTACTTCCCTTTGATCGATCGAATAACCTCTCTACATGCAACTGTCGGAGCCTTGGCCGCTCTGTGGGAAAGAGAAATCTCAGGGGAGGGTCAAGCAATCGACGTCTCGCTAGCTGATACAGGATTCACCGTAAATGAAATACCACTAACCGCCTATCTTGGCGACGGCTATGTAACTGAAAGGGCCACTAGCTATGGGGGTGCAGATAATCCGCTCGGAGGAATGTACAAGACCTCAGATGGGTTTGTGATCATAGCAGCCGGAAATAACAACATATGGAAAAGAATGTGCGAGGCTATAGATAAACCAGAGTGGGTAGCAGACGACAGGTTTATCTCCCGAGCGTCTAGAGCTGAGAATGGTGCGGCTATAAATGATGTGCTAACTATTTGGTTTTCAGAGAGGAAAATGAAGGATGTGGTGGCCTACCTATCCGATTTTAGTATTCCTTGCGCTCCGGTAAATAGTGTGGAACAGGCCGCACAGGAAACTCATCTGCACGAAAGGGAGATTCTTATGGAGGTCCCCGACCCGATCGCAGGAAAAATACATGTTGCGGGTAAAATGATTAAATTTAGCCGAACTGAAATGGTGGTAGGATCAACACCTACTGTCGGGCAACATACCGAAGAGATATTAAGAGATATCGCAGAATACACGGAAGATGAGATTAAAGAGTTAGATGACAATAACGTGGTTGCTCGAAGCTAGTTTATTCAAAATTTGCACTGTGATAACCTTCGTAAATCGTTTGAATAAATAGTCAGGATGATTAAGATTACGACACAAAATTTGAGGTGAGGTATTTCTGATGAGTCACGATGAGATTAACAGAGAGTCAGTAATATGGATGTACGAGAAGATGCTCACCATTCGACGTTTTGAAGAACAGGCAAGACGTGAAGCAGATGCTGGCAAGTTAAGAGGAATACATTCTTCCATTGGACAAGAGGCAGTCCCAACTGGAGTATGTGCTCAACTCAGAGATGAGGACTTTGTCCTTGGTACCCACAGAAGCCACCATCACTGCATTGCCAAAGGCGTGGGCCTAAATGAAATGATGGCAGAGCTATTGGGAAAATCTACAGGAACCGGCAAAGGAAAGGGCGGCACAATGCATATTGCCGACATAAATAAAGGAATGCTAGGAGCTAATGGAATAGTCGGGTCCAATATACCGGTGGCCACAGGAGTCGCATTAACTGCTAAAGTCAAAGGAACGGACAATGTGAGTGTGGTTTTCTTCGGTGATGGCGCTTCAAGTCAAGGCGCCCTCCATGAATCGATGAACTTGGCGAGCATATGGGACCTACCAGTGATATTCGTGTGTGAAAACAACAGGTATGCTGAATCAACTCCTTTCGAATATTCAGTCGCAGGAGGGTCCGTGTCTAATAGAGCCGCTGGCTACGCAATTCCAGGGGTGACAGTTGACGGACAGTCAGTATTGGATGTCTTTGAAGTAGCAAAGGAAGCAATTGGAAGAGCAAGAGCCGGAGAAGGCCCAACACTAATAGAAGCTCAAACCTATAGATATCTAGGCCACGCCGGTCACGATGACCCCCTTACTTACAGATCAGAAGAAGAGCAGAAATACTACATGGATCGTGATTGCATACTTACATTCAAAAATTACATATTGGACAGCTCAATTGCTAATGAAGAAGAACTCGCAAAAATTGAAGTGAATTGTGAAACTGCCGTGGCCAAATCAGTGGAATTTGCTGACAAAAGTCCTTTCCCTAACCCTGAGGCTCTAACAGAGGATGTTTATACATCCTACAAAAACTAATTCATCTTGGTTCTACATCAGGCACATTTAAACCTTAAAACTCGAGAAAGTTTGAGGAGACAATTCATCCGCACTACTGGCAACTTCTGGGTTAACGGAAGACCAAACGTGCTCTCCTGCAATTTGAAGTTTCTCATTGGCGTGCCGTTCATTAATTTTTAAAACTTCCCTTCCTTTCATAACCCATTCACCGTCGATCATGACATCCTTTAATTCATCCGCAGTGGCGTTATATACAATGTTTTTAATGGGGTCACGTAAGGGAACCATAAACATCGACGAGGTATCCCAGAAAAGGAGATCGGCCTTGGCCCCAACCGAGATACGACCCAAATCATCTCGGTGAAGCATTTTAGCTGGGTTGAGAGTAGCTGCATTAAAGACATCACCTGCAGTAGATTTCTCAGTCTGTCGAATCATAATCTTGCCCACTACCGCTGACCACCGCATCGCTTCAATCATGGATTGCGGGCAAGTATCTGTTCCAAGGCAAACATTTACACCGGCATCTAAATACCCGGGAAATGATTCCATGGCTATTCCTCGCCTGTTAAAAACCCACGTGGCATGGGCAACAGAAGTTTTATTTTGTTGCAAAATTGAAAGGTCGTCACCTGCAAAGTTTACCCAACTATGCCCTGCTGGATATATAACGTGTCCCAAAAGGGCCCAGTCTGTTAGAAAATCGATAGAGCCTAGCCATTCCACAGGTGTCATTCCGTAACGCCTGACAATTTCCTGAAATTCAAAAACCGCTTGGCTTGTATGCAAACTTATCGGCACTCGCATCTCCTGAGAAGCTTCACTACTCATGCGAAGTAGCTCCTCGGTACAGTTATCAATTTGGGCAGGGCCCAAAAATCCTTTTATACGTCCATTGCCACGACCATCAATTCGCTCAATAAAATCCACTGCTTTCCTGAAAGCTTCAATACCACCCGTTTCATTCCATTGATATTCAACCTGTCTCCCAGTCGGGGTAATCCAATTAGCGGAGCTATACATGTTGGCTATATACGCACGTAATCCCGCACTCTCGGCAGCATCAGCCACATAATCTCCCGTGCCGCCTTGTTCCATGATGGTGGTGGTGCCCGTCCGGATAAGTTCAACAATCGAGTAGTCAACACAAGCCTCCTTGTCCTCATCTCTCATGGCTCCCCCTCGAGCCCTTAGCATGACAGGCAATCCCGACAGATAAAATTGGCGGCTCCCAATGTCTTCAATAAAGGATTTATCCAAAGGCGACCCGGCCATATGACAATGGGTATTTATAAAACCAGGAGTAACGATCCGATCTCTGGCATTGATAACTTCATCCACCGGTTCACCAAAAGTTTCCCCGACAAAAGTTATCTGACTTCCATCCACTACAATGCAGCCATCCTGAAGAATGCGATGTTCTCCATCTTGGTACCCAACGATTATTCTGGCCTCTATTTTGATACGTTTAGACAATTCTCACCTCGACAAAATTTATTAAGTTATATAGCTTCCAAAAAAATTTAATGGTAAAGGGAACCCTGAATGTCAGCATATAAACTGCACTGGTTCTTATGTGGAAATACTATCTTTACTATGTCCATGTAGGCAATCTGTTTCTCAGGCCAGCAAAAGTTAAGATAAATATTGATAACCAGTAATAGTTTGTTAGAGTGTACGTTCTGGTTATTGCTGGTATTTGTTACTAGTCTCAAACCAGCTGCTAATAAGGCATCCCAAAATATAAATTACTGTCTGAAGGAGGCTCACATGCCGAAAGCCATAATTAACATAGGTCGTTATAATGGAACTCTTACTGAATATACCAAGGAAGGCAAATAGGCGGCGTACATGTGACGCTGCTTGACAGCATAGGGACTTAGTTGTCTAGGGGTTATATATCATGAATGAAAAGCACTCCCAAATATTGGAACAATTAAATAAATTTTCGCCAACCTTAATAATCCAGCTTGAAAACTTATCTGAAGAAAATTGGGCAACTCAAAGTCGATGCAGTGACTGGACAGTTAAAGACGTCATGTCACACCTTACTACGGTACTTGCAACTTATCTTCAAATTATTGGAACTGCAAAAAATACAGAGGATATCAGAAACAACCCTAAAATTTCGTATAGTGAACCTGGGACACTAGACGCGAAATCAATTGCAAGTCGTCTATCACAAAGAGCCAAGGAGGCTAGCGGGAATTTTAAATCAAACAATGAATTGGTCGTGGAATTCGGACTCAGATTTAAGGAGCTACTGGATGGATTCAATTCATGTGAAGAGCATCACTGGGATTTGAAGGCCTACCATCCTGTAAATTGGGTATCGATTTACGGAATGCTTTTGTGGACGCTATTTGAATCCTCGATACACGCTTGGGACGCATTAAATGCGGTTGACGAAGAATACATTATTGACGAAGACTTAGCCTCATTGTTGCCTCAGTATTTTTGTAATGAGCTAATCAATCGATGGTTCAAAACTCCTGACTCTCCTGAAAGCCCTTCACAGACACTAGCGGTGAATTTTGGTAGTTCCGAAGGCTTGCGAATAGCCAGCTCCAAAGGTCATTTGGATATAGAGCAATGTGCGATCAATTCGTTTGACGCAGATGCGGAAATACATACCTCGGCTAGCGAATTTGCACTGCTAATTACAGGAAGGAAAAGTCTAGCCGAATCCATGGAAGACTCTTCTACTCAATTAAAAGGTGACTCCAGTCACATTGACTCATTTTCAGGATGGTTCACCGGCTCATGAATAGAGGCTAAGTTTTCAGAACTCCCGAAATTAAAGTCTGACAAACGCTCTGATTGCCTCTATAAAAGCTTCAGGTTGATCCACCATCACTACATGTCCTGCACTGCTGACATCAACCGATGAAACGTCTTTGCCAAGCTTTTTCATCTTTTCGATCGTATCGTCGCTCACAAGACCGCTTTCTTTCCCTCTAATTTCAAATATCGGGCATTGTATGGTCTCGATAGCGGACCAATACCTATTAATTAATGCTGGGCTGGTCATATCCGGAAGTGGGTTATCAAAACCATTTAAATCTGCTTTCCAAGTCCAAACACCAGAGTCTGTTTGCTTTAACCGGGATTTCGCTTCTTCATGTAGGCGAATGTCTGAGGCCAGGGCATTTCCAGATCTGAGCCATTGATAACCATCTTCGAGTGTTTGAAATACCATAGGAGCAGGATCAGCAGCAGGAGCCTGAAGTCTTTCCGGTGAAGGCTCAGGGGCTATATCTACCATGACAATCCGCTCAACAATACCTGGGTTATTCGCGGTGTAGAGAATTGAATGCCACCCGCCCATGGAACAGCCAACAAGAGTGATATGTTCGAAGTTATTTATTTTGACGAATTCTGCCAGGTCTTCTACAAATCTATCACGGGCGTAACCATCCTTTGCCCACTCACTGTTCCCATGACCGCGCTGATCAAGTGCAAAAACGTGATATTTTGAAGAAGCGAATTCAGCAAACTCTCTCCATGATGCGGCCGAATTTGTATGACTATGGAGACAAATCAAAACGGGATTACTTTTTTGGCCCCATTCATAGAAAACAAGAGCGTTCCCATTAATCTGCACATTCTGTGCGGCTGGCATATTAGACATAAGTAGCTCCTATACGAAAACATCACTTTAAAGTACTGCTTCAGCTATTAAATCAGTCCGTATATACTTGGTCAAATCCATCTTCATCACCACAAAATTATGATCATAGGACTACCAAAAGAAACTAAGGATCAAGAACTAAGGGTTGGAATAACACCTGAAGGTGTAGGTACTCTTGTAAAAGATGGCAATCAGGTGCTCGTCGAAGAAGGAGCCGGCGTTGGCAGCGGTATTCTCGATGAAAGGTATGTAGAAATGGGGGCTGAGCTGGTAAGAAACCCAGAGACTTTGTTTTCATCTTCAGAGCTAGTGGTAAAAGTAAAAGAATTTCAGTTATATGAATGTAATCTTCTAAATTCCGGCCTCACAACTTTCTCCTTCCTTTCCCTCGGCACCAACCCAAAACTTGCGCAGGCATTAAAAAAAAGCAAGGTTACTGCCATTGCCTACGAAACAATAGAGCTGAGGGACGGCTCCTTACCAATACTTAAACCCATGAGCGCATTGACCGGCAGATTGGCAGTAGATATGGCAACGCATTATTTAAAAAGCCCTCAAGGAGGTTCAGGCAAACTTTTAAGTAGGGTATCAGGAGCAGAACCTGTCAGGGTGGTAATAATAGGTGCTGGGGTGGCAGGTTTTCATGCCGCTGAATTGGCGTTGGGTATGGGCGCCAAGGTAACAGTGCTAAGCCGTGGCAGGGAACGACTAAAAGAGCTTCAGCAAACTCTAAATAATCACTGCAGGTTAGAAGTAGTTACGGCATCCAGTACAAGCATCGAAGAGTCCGTTGGGTTGGCCGACGTTGTGATTGGTGTGGTTCGAGATACGGGTGGATTAGTTCCCAAACTAGTAACTAGATCTATGGTCCGTTCAATGCAAAAAGGGTCTGTGATAATCGATGCATGTATTGACCAGGGTGGCTGCATCGAGACTAGTCGTGAAACTACGCTCACTGATCCCATTTATGTGGACGAAGGTGTGATTCATTATTGTGTCCGGAACATGCCTGGGGCAGTTCCCAGGACGGCTACTGAGTCTCTTGTTAACGCCACCATGCCCTACATACAGCTAATGGCTAATAAAGGGATTCAGGCAGCACTGGAATCTGACACCAGTTTGGCCTTGGGGTTGAATGTCTACGATGGAAAAATAGTAAACAGCGCAATTTCAAAGGTACTCAATTTGTAAAGTCCTTGGCCAAAGACCCATCATTAGGTCAAAGAAATTGAGCATTTATTTTTTTGCCACAACACTTTTCGGGTTTAAGTTACCGATCCGGCCACTTTCTGTTCCCGCGCTGCTATCGATAACAGCATTAATTAGGGTTGGTTTCCCAGAATCCATTGCTTCGTTCACTGCATGGCTTAATTCCTCCGGCGATTTCACGCTCATCCCAACTCCTCCAAAAGCCTCTATCATTTTGTCGTACCTTGAATTTTTGACAAATACTGTGGTAGCAGCGTCTGCACCACCAGTCGGATTGGTGTCCATCCCACGGTAGATGCCACTATTATTGAAAACTACCACGCAAACCGGCAGGTCATACCGGCAAATTGTTTCAATTTCCATACCAGAGAACCCGAAGGCACTATCTCCTTCGATCGCGAGTACAGGATGGCCGGTTTCTACAGCCGCCGCAATTGCAGAACCCATTCCAATTCCCATGACACCCCAAGTCCCTACATCGATTCGCTTTCTGGGTTTATACATGTCAATTATTGTCCTGGCGAAATCAAGGGTGTTGGCACCCTCATTTACAAGAATTGCATCTGGCCTTTCTTTGATAACTGTTCTCAAGGCACCTAGGGCTCCGTGGAAATCCATTGGGTCGTTATTGTTTTCCAATCGTGGTGCCATTCGCCCAATATTGGTTTCAACTTTGGATCTGACTTCATCCGTCCATTCTGATGGAGGCATAGGCCACTCTTCTCCCATGCCATCGAGCAACGATTTAACACATGAACCTATGTCACCGACCACCGGGGCTGCAATCTCAACATTGCTGTCCATCTCTTTAGGTTCTATATCAATCTGGATAAATTTCTTGGGTTGATCACCCCAGGTTCTACCTTTACCGTGAGACAAAAGCCAATTTATCCGAGCACCTACCACCATTACTACATCGGATTCTTTTAGGACTAACGATCGTGCAGCAGACGCAGACTGTGAGTGGGTATCAGGCAAAAGCCCCTTGGCCATACTCATCGGTAGATATGGAATACCACTTTTTTCTACCAAAACTCGAATATCTTCATCTGCCTGTGAATAGGCTGCCCCTTTACCTAGAATAATGAGAGGACGTGCAGCTGTTCTGAGCAAATCTAAAGCTCTATCAACTGACTCTTTTGAGGGAAGCTGACTTGGAGCCGCATCGATTACCTTCACTAGTGATTTAGCACCTTCATCTGCATTTATAACCTGAGTAAAAAGCTTACCTGGTAGGTCAAGATAAACACCACCTGGTCGTCCAGAAACAGCAGCCCGTATAGCGCGAGCGATACCAATACCAATATCTTCTACATTGAGTACCCTGTAAGCAGCCTTGCAGAGCGGCTTTGCAACGGCCAGCTGATCCATTTCCTCGTAGTCACCCTGCTGAAGATCAATTATTTCTCTCTCAGAAGAGCCGCTAATCAAGATCATTGGAAAGCAGTTTGTTGTGGCGTGAGCTAAAGCTGTCAGGCCATTTAAAAACCCGGGAGCTGACACGGTCAAACAAATTCCAGGTTTTTTTGTAAGAAATCCTGCTGCAGCTGCGGCGTATCCTGCATTTTGTTCGTGTCGAAATGACAGTATCCTCATATCCGAGGCTTGCATCATACGCCCGAGATCTGTGATAGGAATCCCAGGAACATTATAAATGGTGTTGATCTCATTGAGTTTGAGGGCGTCAATGACGAGGTTAAAGCCGTCAGTCAGATCCTCAGTCTCAGTAGTTTCCCCATTTCTTACTGGTGTAGTTGAGTCAGCCATGAGGGTCTCCTTGTTAATTGTTTTATTGAGTGAATAAGTGACCCTCTGACTGGGACAAATCAGAATCCATCTTAAAGGAGCAAAGGATTTTCGGCAGCCTCATCGGGCCAGAAAAACCCGAACCCAGCCCGCATCGCATACTTTCGATCTAGATCATCCCTATCCCCCACATGGTAGTAGCTCTCCGCATCAAATTGTTTTTTTAGATCTGGCAAAAGATGTTTGTAACATACGAAATCATATTCGATGCCATACTCTTCCCAGATCGCCCGCTGGGCGCTCATGGGTCGATCAGAGCAACTTCCTGTGAGTATCCCTTTGGCTCGAGCGGTCTTCACCATCTCCAGCGTTACTGCGCCAGGGGGGTCTCCTATTTCCAAGGTACCGTCTATATCAAAGCTAATTAGTATCGACAAATTAATTATTCACTCAAATTCAAATAACAACAAAATTTAATCTAGTCCGGTGTAGCACTCCACACCGTGTAATTTCCGCCCAAAGGCATCGGCCCTCCTGAAACACCAATCTCAGCGTTGACACCTGTGATTTGCCGGCCTCCCGCTCGACCTTGAAGTTGCTGGATTGAATCCGTATGCATCCAAAACCTGCTCCTTCCGCTACCTATGTTTCCTCCGCTGGGTGAGACCGGGTTCGGCCCCTCAATACTGATATCGGTCTGATAGAAATCTAAGGCATCTCCAAACCCCATGCCTCGATATCCAAGACCTTCAATATGAAATTGATGGAACTGGGTAAATCCATCGTACATATTTTCGAAAGATATATCTGACGCAGTTATTCCTGCACCTTCATATATCTTCCTTCCTGTTAGTGCACACTCAGCCTCCACTTCATCCAAAGTAGGAGTCAATCCCCGAGGAACGGCATTGCTATCAGCATGGTTGAGTATGTAAACGGGTTTTTGTTTCATGTCCTTCGCCCTCTCTGCTGTAGTAAACAGATAAGACGCCGCACACATAATTGGTATGTCGTTATCAAAAAGGTTGGCAGGCTTAGCTATCCACCTTGCAAGTTGGTAGTCTTCATCCGTCAGTTCTTCAGGCCGGTGCTGAGCCCAGTACCCTTCAGGGAACATTAACCCATTCCGGCGAGAATTAATGATAAATGGAGTCATCATGTCATGGTTTTTTCCATATTTATGGCAGTATTCAGCAAACTGCAACGCGGTCCCATAGCATGCTGGAGCGCCCCAAAGACTACGCATAGCACTTGTACCGCCTATGGCATCCTGGGCATTTTGCCCCCCTTGATAATAACGACCTTGAAGGTTGTGCCAGGCCTTCAATACAAGAACCGTGTGGGCCAACCCATCACCGACAACTTGCGCTGCAACATTTAATGCATTTGACATACACACAGGGGCATAAAGCGAGTAATTTATATCAGTCAGCTCAGGCATATTTTCCAACAGCCAATCGACACTTAATTTAGCTATTCCGTCTAGAGGATCCTTGGTCTGAACAAATGCCTCAATAACATCTTGAGGCAGCGCTTTGTCTTCTGGCCAAAAAGCTCCTGTCGTGGTCTCAGGAACAATAACGAGGCCGTCAACTTGATCAGGTGTAACTCCGGCATCCGCCATGGCATTTCTCAAGGCCAAAATGCTCCATGCACCTACAGATGTCTCCGGCTTTTCGTCCCATCTTCGTTCCGTCGGCGAATGGCCAATCCCCACAGCAGCCACCTTACCTCTGTGTTTCCAAACTCCCACACCTTCACGGCTTCGATACATTGAAGGTGGAGCGTATCCTGTTGTCATGTTAACTATCCTCTTTTATTAGGCGATACATGCCTAAAACCATAAAACTTATGTAACTACCTTCCATTCTGGTACTTTCTGACCATTTGCGGTCTCTTCAAACACCACACCCACTTCAGCTCCTACAGGCACCCCGTCCACAGGTGTACCTGGCAGATGAGAGTACATCTGAATCCCTGGATCATCATCCAGCATGACCACTGCTACATTAAAAGGCTGATCATCTTGTAGAAGGCGTATCGGGCAGTCATGTACTACGCCATAGTTATATATGCGACCTTTACCGCTCATCTCTTTCCATTCGAGGTTGGCTCCAGACTTACATTGCCCACATTCTTGTGCAGGGGGATGCTGAAGGCGGTCACATACCGAACAATTTTGAATAACTAGTTTGGATTCGTTTGCCGCCGACCAAAATGGTTCAGTAAGTTGATCCGGAATTACCCCTTGCTTCACTTAATACCCCCTTTTTACTTTCCCTTTGGCGACATATTAACACCACCAAATAAAATCCAACCACGCTGACCAAATTTTGGGTTTAAGTTAAATATATTAATCCTCTAGTTTTGATTAGAGGAAATAATCCCGTTTACTTCAAGAGTTTTTAGATCTTGCGCAGAATATTCAAGATCAACTGAAAGAATTGATTTTGTATGCTCCCCGACAAGAGGTGGCCTAAAGGCATCCCATGGTGATTCGGTGAATCGGTATGGTCTGCCTACATATTTGAAACTGACCCCTTCTCCCATCTCTGGATGATGGATGTTGGCAAACATTTGGCGATCTTCAGCAAAATGAGGATCGTGCAAATTTTCTTCTGGCGACCTCACCTGCCCCCATGGGAATTTCAAATTTTGAGCACCCCTGTAGATACCTTCAGAGGTTTGGGAAGCGATGAATCTTCTAACCACCTCAAAAGCGTGGTCGGAATCAGTAGTATCTTTAGCTGCACGCATGCCCCTGCTTCCCCCTCTCGCCATATCTTTATACCTTTCTTCTTGCAAATCTTCAGCCATACCAGCATCTGCCATCCACCTTACGAGCGACAACCAGGAATGTAAGTTATTAAACAGCTGAAACACAATCAGATATTTCCCATCAGATGTCTTACACAAGGTTTTAGGGGTAGGTGTGGTTGAGTGATGCCTACCTGTTTGTCTAAAAACATTTTCCCCTTCGTAAAGGTAGGTCGGAAGAGCGTGCTCAGTTGTAGAATTACACGCTTCATGAGCAGATGCGTCTATATATTGACCTTTCCCAGAAAAATGCCTGTTGAATATTGCTGCAAGAGTTCCCATCAAACCGTAATGTGAGGCAATTTTATCGCCATGATCTCCACTGGGCCTGATCGGCGGGCTACCTGGCAAATCATCGTAGCCACAGGAGTGCATAATCCCTCCCATAGCCAGGGCCACGATATCAGTCGACTTATAGTCTCGATAAGGGCCATCTTGGCCAAAGGCTGTCAAGGAAGTCATAACCAATCTTTCGTTTCCTGCAGACAAATTTTTGTACCCCAATCCCAAAGATGGCAGGTATCCCGGTTCAAAATCTTCCAATATTACGTCAGCAATAGCTGCAAGCCTCTTAATGATTTTCTGGCCTTCAGGCGTTTCTATGTTTAGTTCCAAACTTTCTTTTGAAGTGTTATGGGCCCAGAAAAATAAACTACGATCAGGATGAGGATCATCATCCATAAATGGGCCTATCTGCCGTTCAGAGGCTCCACCCAAAGGTTCTATTTTTATAACTCTTGCCCCCATATCACCCATTAGTTTCGCCATAAAATGCCCCCGAGCACCACACAATTCAATGACAGTTATGCCCTCGAGAGCACCACCAGTTCGCTCAGGGGGGGGTTGTTGTGATTGACTAATCATGCGATCCCTTCCTCATACAGTGTGCCCAATTCCTCTGGGGTTACATCCAATAGCTCTGTGTATATCTCAGCAGAGTGTTCACCAAGTAAAGGTGAAGGTCTCTCAAGCTTCCACGGAGTTTCTGACATTCGCATTGGAATTGACTCTACTCTCGCTTTACCAAGCTCTTCGTGTGGGATTTCAGCTATGAAGTCTCTGTGTTTCAATTGAGGGTCTTTTTCTGCTCTTTCCATAGGAGTCTGAACAGCTCCCGCCGGCACCCCGGCCCTCTGCAGGATGTCGAACACTTCATATGGAGAATGGTTTATAGTCCACTGGGCTATAAACGCATCTAGAGACTCTTGATTGGCAAATCTTGACTCCATGGATGCAAACCGATCTTCCCCTGCCCAACTTGGATTTCCAACAGCATCAACCAAGGTATCCCATTCATCTTCATTCGTTACTGCTATAACACACCATCTGTCGTCACCCTTGCAAGGATAGCTATTATGAGGGGCTATTTGCCGGTCAGGAGCCCTGTTACCCGGGGGCATTTCATCTCTGTGAAATGGTCGGTTATTGACGGTGTAATCGAGCACTGCGGTGCCTGTAAGAGCTATGCCAGTCTCAACTTGGGAAAGATCAATGTGCTGACCCTCACCTGTTTTATTTCGGTGAATTAATGCCATCATGATTGCGATGGTTCCGTAAAACCCTCCTGTGTGATCCATATAGGAAAAGCCCCACCCGGCCGATTCTTCCCCTGGCAAGCCAGACATGAAAGTCAATCCGGAGAGAGCCTGAGCAGTTGGTCCCCAGGTAACGAAATCGCGATCCCTGCCACTATGCCCGAACCCGGACATACTACAGTAAATAATTTTAGGATTAATCTTCTTTTGTTCCTCATATCCCAACCCCCATTTCTCCAATACCCGCGAGCTGAAATTTTCTACGATCACATCTGATTTTTTTATGAGCTCTTTTAATAATTCCATACCCCTCGGATGCATAACATTGAGGGTAAGGCTTCTCTTATTGCGGTTAAGTGTCGTAAACAATGGACTACGGTTAGGTGAACTCGAGCCTCCGACCGGCCTACTGGCACGAATGTAATCCATATTGGCGTCATTTTCTATCTTTATGACGTCTGCTCCAAAATCTCCAAGAATCCTGGTACATTGGGGGCCTGCAACAATCCAAGAAAAATCAATAACTCTCACCCCTTCGAGGGCACCTTTTCTTAATAAGGTTTGCGGTTCGGACATAGAAACCCTCTATTCCAGTTCATTAATCATAAACTTGTACATTTTTTCAACGATTATCATGGTAGTGAATTTATTTAACGGTATCAACACATGAGTGTTAAATGACTACAGTGTGTAGTGCTCATAAGAGGCCTGATAGCTGGAGCTCGGCTTGGTATTTGTATTAGGGTTGCTTCATTAGGATCCTTAGAAAAGGGTTCTTAGAAAATTAACTAGT
>DTSF01000077.1 GCA_012965485.1 Dehalococcoidia bacterium | reverse complement strand
TTTGTTAATCCTGGCCATTTCATCCATAAATTCCATAAGAAAATAGTTCATCTCGAGCATAAATGTATTTATGACTATCCCTTCTCTTGTACATCTTTTCACCTCTTTCAATGTCTGTTCCAATGTCCGAGGGGTTGGGGGGTAGGAAAAATATGCTTGTCCACCTTCCATATGGGCTGTGGGCTCTCCGTCGGTAACCATCAAAATCTGCTTATTCGCCACATTCTGGCGGGCCAAGAGTTGCCTGGATAAAATCAACCCATGGTGCATATTGGTACCAGCCACCCAATGATTCCAGGTTGATTCAGGTAAATCTTTACCATCAATCATCATCCCATAATCTGAGAATCCGACCACAAATAGTTTATCTCTGGGAAACTTGGTCTGTACCAACCAGTACAAAGCAAGAGCCACTTTTTTCGCTGCCGTAAAAGTTCCGTACATGCCCATCGAGCGGCTTTGGTCAAGCATCAACACTGTTGCCGATTGGGTAAGATGCTCGTGCTCATTAACTTCTAAGTCCTGAGATTGAATCCTAAGTGGTATCGATGACCCTTCTCTAACGACAGTGTTGAAAAGGGATTTTTGAAGATTTATTTCAAAGGATTGGCCAAATTCGTATGGTATTGTCTGTCCGGTAAGGTCTCCCCATTCGCCTTTCTTGAAAGTGTCATGAGTACCCAAATTGCCCTTTTTCATCTGCGAAAAAATTTCTCGCATCGCATCTTGTGCAATCTCTCTGACTGCCTTAGGTCCCAGTTTGAATCTATCGCGGTTTTTTAATAAATAACCGGCCTCCTCAAGAGCACTTATCATCCGAAGAATTTCCTCAAGTTGGATGCGAGCCAACTTCCCAAGTAAATCTTCTATATCATCTAAATCTAAATCCCCAAGCTGGCCCGTCTTCATAGCCTCCTTAATCGCCTCATCTAATTTATCTAAACGTTCCAGCGTCGATAAAACTTCGTTCCCCTTTTCTGTCGTCAGAGGTTCCGAGCCCACAAAGGAGTAATTCTCCAGCTCCTCAAGTAGATCCCCTGGCGGTACCTTGTCATAGGTAAATTTTTCTAGTAGAAACCTTCGTTCCTCTTGGCTTCGGTTAACGATGTCCTTCAAACCGCCAACGGGCCGGTCATCTTGACCAGTAAATCCTTCCTGCACAAGATTACGCATAGCATCATTGACATCACCAATCTCCAATATCAGGTCGGCCAAAACCCCAAAGGCCGAATCCCCGCTTTCAAATGCAGATTGCGATTCAACTTTCTTTGAATATAAATGAATTTTGGAAAGATTCACACTTCCTCCATGGATTGCAAATCATACATTAGGGAAAGGTTTCAATATGGATATACAACTCCATTGTTCATGCTAGAATCCGTTGGCTGTTATCAAACACTCACCATTATATGAGAGATTTGAAATGAAAATTACAGACATGAGGCTAGAAAGCTATCGTTGGCCTAAGCCCGTCCCACAGAGCAACGGAAAACATACCTATACCCACGACGGTCAAGACTTTGTCTTTATCGATACCGACGAAGATATCACGGGTGTCGGGCTTTTAGGAAACCCTCATATTTCTTCTGCTATAAATGAGGCAATTTTCGAATACTATAAAGAATCAGTAATTGGGGAGGATCCATTTTGTAATGAAAAAATATGGGATGAGCTTTGGGAACCAAAGATATCCGGTCGTCGGGGATTGACGACGAGGGTCATAAGCGGAATTGACATCGCTTTGTGGGACATCAAAGGTAAGGCCTCAAACCAACCTGTATACAAACTTTTGGGAGGATTTACTAATAAAGTTCCAGTCTACATCGCCGGTGGATATTATGAAGACGGGAAAGGTCTTAAAGAACTACAAGAAGAAATGCTGACCAGCGTGAATATGGGGGCTGACGCAGTAAAAATAAAAATCGGCGGCGTAAGCATCAATGAAGACATTGAAAGAGTTAAGGCCGTTCGAGAGGCAATAGGCCCAAATGTAAAACTTTTAGTAGATGCAAACTGTGCCTACCGATTTTACGAAGCAATTGAAATATCAAAAAAGATGGAACCTTATGACATATTCTGGTTTGAAGAACCTATTCCCCCTGACGATTACAAAGGCCATCGACTTATCAGCGAGGCAACCACCATTCCGGTCGCCACAGGAGAAAACGAGTACACAAAATACGGATTTAGAGATCTTATAGAGAGCAGAAGTGCTGCAATACTACAACCTGACGCCTTGATTATGGGAGGGGTTACTGAGTTTATGAAAGTCGCTGCCCAAGCCCAGGCTCACAATCTTCCAATAGCTCCACATGGGAAACAAGAGGTTCACATACATCTGCTTTGTGCTATTCCTAATGGACTAATTCTAGAATATTACCGAGAAGAAACTCATCCTTTGTACGACCAAATGTATGAATTCACGATTAAAGTAGAAAAAGGATTTGTTAGCCCGCCGGAACTGCCAGGGTTCGGAATAATCCCAAAAATGGATGTGCTAGAACAATACAGAGTTTCATAAATCAGAAAAATGACAAAAACAATAGTATGAACTACTCAAAATTAACATATGGCCCGATAACCAAAGAAGAAGCCGGATCCCTGTGGGAAACCATATACCAATCGCTTCATAGACATGCACAGCCAGGTTGGAATGAACACGTAGGTTACGAGCAATTTCGAGCCGTAAGATTAAAAAATAAAATACTCGGCGGAATGGGGATAATCGATCTGGGCCAGTGGTTTGGTGGGAACATCGTCCGAAGTGGTGCAGTTACATCTGTTGGGGTTGCTCCTGAAGGGAGGGGCATCGGAGCTGCTTCAGTGCTTCTCAGGAATTCGCTTGCCGAAATGTACGAACTAGCTATTCCAATATCTACTTTATTTCCATCGAGTACCCGAGTTTATCGCTCCTTTGGATATGAGCGAGCGGGCACAAAATTTACGTACGAAACCACGGTAAAAGAAATGAAGGCTCCACTCAATGAGCTAGAAGTTATCGAATCAAATCCTTCCGAACGTGAAGAAACTTACCTTTTATATAACGAGAGGGCGGAATTGAGTAATGGGAACCTAGACAGGGGCTCTGTCCTCTGGGATCTTATTTTGGAGACTCCAGGACGAAAAATATTTCATTACGTCGTGATGGACGGTGACAAAGCGGTAGGCTATGTTAACTTTCAACAGGCCCGATCAGCGGATCATATAAGGGTAAGAGATATGGTCGCTTTGAACTCTAAGTGTGCAGAAAGGCTACTCCGTTTCTTCTATGATCATAGAACTGTAATTGACACAATCTCATGGAACGGACCTCCAAATGATCCTATGAGGCTGTTGATGGAAGAACAAGAGGTGAAAATTGCCTACAATAGAGACTGGATGTTGAGAATAATCGATATCAAAAAAGCAATTGAATCCAGAGGTTATCCAAAGGATATTCAATCAACGCTAACTCTAAATTATGAAGACCCGATCTTGCCGCAAAATTCAGGTACTTGGACAATAGAAGTATCTGAGGGAAAAGGAATGGTCAGTAAATCTAATTTGCCAGGATTAACTTTGGGACCTCGCGGTCTCGCACCGTTGTACACAAGTTATCTCAGTGCTTTCGATATCAAAAATATGGGCCTGATTGAAGGCTCAAGCGACGAACTAGCCAGGGCCTCTTTAATATTCAGCGGGCCAAAACCATGGATAGGTGACCAGTTCTAATATTGAAATCTGCTACCCGTCCAAGAGACTTTACCTATTCACACTACCTTTTATACGGCATTTGGGTATCCAAATTATCCATGTAATACTGGACTTGCTGGACTCCGAAATTCTCCTGCAATTGAATCGTCAAACCGCCATCAACCGGAAGGGCATGTCCCGTGATAAATGAAGCTTCATCTGAACATAAAAAAGTAGCCGCGTTGCCGATGTCCTCCGGAACTCCCGTTCTTCCAACGGGATATTGATCTTCAAAAAATTTTAACCCCGAGGGATTATCTTTCCAGACAGTTTCTTTTATCCTCTCTGTAACAATATGGCCAGGGCAGATTGCATTCACTCTAATTCCCTGCCGGCCATAATCAACCGCCATCTGTTTAGTCATAGCGATAACTGCTGCCTTGCCTGTTTCATAGGTTAATGCCTTCCTCGCGACTAAAAACCCATGTACCGAAGATATGTTCACAATTGATCCCGAACCAGTTTCCAGCATTAATGGAATTGCATATTTAGATCCTGCGTAGACCGAAGTGACTAAGGCTCTAATATCCTCTTCCCATCTTTCTTCCGTAACTTCCAATGCTCCGCCTTGCTGACCATCAGCTGCTGCATACGCATTGTTAACCAAAATATCCAACTTCCCCCAGTAGTCTCTAGCCTTTCCGATCATTTTTTTTAAGTCTTCAAAAGAAGTCACATCGGTTTCAACACATTGAACCACGCCTGAA
>DTSF01000076.1 GCA_012965485.1 Dehalococcoidia bacterium | reverse complement strand
GATTATGAGGTTCTGACTCCAGTTTTAACGGCTGAAGATGCTCTTAAAGACGATGCGCCTGTTTTGCATGATAGGTTATTGACTCAGTCAAGTGTCTTGTTCAGGGTAGGCGGATGGGGTGATGAGGGTACTGCAGGCTCGACTAACTTGGCCTTAAAAATAATTTCTCAAGAGGGAGATGTTGATAAGGCATTTGCTGAATCTGATGTGGTCGTCGAGCGGCAATTTAGAACCAAGGCAGTTCACCAAGGCTATATAGAACCCCAAGCAACCACTGCTTTCTGGAATGAAGACGGAAAGGTGACTGCTTGGTGTAGTACACAACAGCTATTTGCTTTCAGAGATCACATATCTGCGTTGCTGGATATACCTGTGGGAGATGTTACTGTGGTGCCTTTGGAAATTGGTGGTGGCTTTGGAGGCAAAGGGCAGGGCGGAGTTTATTTGGAGCCGGTTGCGGCTGTTTTGTCTAAAAAATCAGGTTCCGCTGTAAAAATAACGATGACTCGAGCCGAAGTTTTCATGGGAACAGGACCGACATCTGGTACAGCCATGGAAATAAAACTGGGAGCTTCTAAGGACGGTAAACTCACGGCAGTGAAGGCTAGACTCACTTTTGAAGCAGGAGCTTTCCCCGGCTCCCCGGTAGCAGGTGGAAGTAGAACTATGCTGGGTCCATATGTCATACCCAATGCGTATGTTGAAGGGTTGGATGTTGTAACAAATGTGCAAAAATCTTCTGCTTACAGAGCACCAGGTTCCCCGGCTTCTGCTTTTGCAATTGAGACTGCGATTGACGAAATAGCTGAGAAATTGGATATAGATCCCATAGAATTTAGGCTCCTGAATGCAGCCGAAGAAGGTACTCGTCAACCTGCCAACGGTCCGGTATACCGAAAAATAGGGTTAGTGGAAACATTAGAAGCTGCAAAAAATCATCCTCATTACGCTGCAGATATAGCAGGCATTGCAAGGGGCCGTGGTATCGCCTCTGGTGCCTGGTTCAACGGAAGTGGTCCGGCTAGTGCCGTTGCAAGTGTAAACCCAGATGGGACAGTCTCATTGGTTGAAGGTTCTCCGGATATCGGAGGTAGTCGAGCTGCAATGGCTATGCAGGTTGCGGATGTGCTCGGATTAAAAGCGGAGGATGTGAACCCATCCATTGGTGACACCGACTCGATCGGTTATAGTTCCGGGGCTGGTGGGAGTGGAGTGACTTTCAAAACTGGTACAGCATGTATAGAAGCCGCCTATGATATTAAGGCTCAGATGGTAGTTCGAGCTGCTCGCATCTGGGATGTAGATGCCTCTGAAATCGAGTATGAAGGATCAACTATAAGGCATAAAAGTGATCCTGAATTAAGTATTCAATTCGCTGAATTGGCGAATGCGCTCAACGGCACCGGTGGCCCGATAGTTGGTCGTGCTACGGTAAATCCGGGAGGGGTGGGCAATTCTTTCGCAGTTCATATTGTTGATGTTGAGGTAGATAAAGAAACTGGGAAGGTCGATATATTGAGATATACCTCTATGCAGGATGTCGGAAAGGCTATCCACCCTAGCTATGTTGAGGGTCAGCTGCAGGGTGGGGCTGTGCAAGGAATAGGTTGGGCCTTGAATGAAGAATATGTTTTCAATGGTGAAGGGAATATGGTTAACTCATCCTTTCTGGACTATAGGATGCCTGTCGCGTTGGATTTACCAATGATTGACACGGTACTTGTAGAGGTTGCTAACCCGGGACATCCATTCGGCCTGCGTGGGGTGGGAGAGGCTTGTTTGATACCTCCAATGGCCGCTATAGCCAATGCTATTTATGATGCAGTGGGAGTTCGGATGACTGAATTGCCTATGTCCCCGGGCAGGGTGTTAGATTCCTTAAATGCACAGGTGGAAACTAGGCGTGAATTTCTATAACGTCCCCGTCTGACAACTCATGTCCTCTACCGACACGTTGTCCGTCAAATTTGCCTGAATTCCCCCATAAGATTGCATACTTCAGTCCATAGCTAAGTTCTTTGTGTACTTGTTGAGCCGCTTCACCAACGGTGCTGCCAATGGGGAGGACCACGGGGTTTTCTTTGATGAAATCGTCTAGCCGTTCTCTTGGTGACTTAGTATAGATACGTATTATTTTCAGGCTTTTAAACAATTCTTCTGCGAGTTCATCCAACCCTACTTCTTCATGGGCACTTGCCATAATCAGCGGAAATTTTCCCCCGTAATGAGTTTCCATGTACCCATAATTATCCAAGGCGCCAGGGATATCTGCCTTATTGCAGACTATTATTGTGGGTTTTGAGGTAAATTGGTCATCTTCATCTGGATATTGTCCCTTTTGCAACAACTTAAATCCCCACTCTTCCAGTTCTTTAAAAGAATTTTCTGTTTGATCGACCGGATTATTTGTCAAATCTGCTACAAAAACGAATATATCACTTGTTCTCAGAAGGCCGTAAAGTCTACTTTGGGTCGCGATATTATCTATCGGTGGGGTGTCAATCATCTGTATGTATATGTCGTTATATGGATACATGCCAGGTATAGGTTCTTGCGTGCTCAGTTCGTATGAACCTACCTTAGTTTTTGCCCCTGTTGCCGAAGATAATAGTAGCGATTTCCCAACGTTGGTGGGTCCTATCAAGGTGGATCTGCCGGCACCTTCTTTAGGCAGGGAAAATGGCTCTGTACGGCCACCTTTTCCACCGGACGAGGTCTCCAAGTCAGACATCAATTTGGACAATCGGGCTCTGAGTTGGGCCTTTAAATGATCTGTGCCTTTATGTTTAGGCATAATCTGGAGCATCTCTTGCAAGGCTGCTATTTTGCCTTGCACTGAGACAGCTTCTCGGAATCTTTGTTCCGCATCCCTGTATTGAGGTGGCACATTAGTAGGCATCTTTACAGATAATACCTATGCTTCAAGCTCTCTTCAACAGTTAGGGAATACTACAAGCGTCGTAGTACTTCCCCGACTATATTGCGGATTCCCCGGCCTCTCCGGTTCTGACACGTATCGTATCTGAAATTTCAGTCACAAATATCTTTCCATCACCAATTTCCCCAGTTCTGGACGCAGATACAATAGCTTCTATCACCGCATCCTTTTTGTCATTAGACACGACAGTGACAAGTAGAGTCTTGGATGAAGCCGACCTAGTGGTCTGTCCACCCCTTCCGGTAACCACTTCAACACCTTTCTGTTGTCCTTGTCCTGTGACGTTTTGATAATGGAATCCTGTGACACCAGCTGCTAGAAGTGAATCGGTCACCGCACCTACTCTTTCAGGCCTGAATATCGCCTCTATCTTTAACATATACGCCCTCCTTTGAAACATTTACAATTCCGATATTACACACGGTGTAACATTTTGGCAACAATTAAGAAATAATTATGTAACATTATAGTAATGATGTAAAAGAGGGTTCGGCGCTAATCGAACCCTCTTTGTTAATATGCCGAGACTTGACTAGTTTGCTCCGTCTTGTACGGTAGACTGTTCTCCGTGTTCCGCTAAATCAAGCCCTATATCCTCATCAGATTCACTGGACCTTAATCCGAGCCCAGGAATTTTATCCAAGATAAATAAGATAATTAAACTTACTATGCCGGAGTATGCTACGGTGGCGATTACTGCAACCGCCTGAATACCGACTTGTTTTACATTACCTTCGATGAGTCCTTGTGTACCACTTATTGCCTCGAGTGCGAATATGCCGGTGGCGATCGCTCCCCATATACCGCCAATTCCGTGAACCGCAAACACGTCGAGAGCGTCATCCATATTGGTTTTGTGAAGGAGCTCCACAGCGAAAAAGCAAATCAATCCTGCTCCGAATCCGATCGCAAGTGATCCCATGGCGTTTACAGCTCCTGCGGCTGGAGTGATGGCAACCAAACCAGCTACTGCTCCTGTAGCTACCCCAACTGCTCCCATTTTCCCAGTTTTTAGATGCGATATCACACCCCAAGTCAATGCAGCTGTTGAAGCTGCGAGGCTGGTAACCAAGAGAGCATTTGCCGCCGAATCGTTAGCAGCTACCGCTGAACCCGCATTAAATCCAAACCATCCAAGCCAGAGGATTGCGGCTCCAAGAACCACATACGGAACATTATTGGGTTGTATTCCCGGGTTTCTTCGTTTTCCAACTAGAAGTGCTGCCGCAACTGCTGCCATTCCAGCATTTATGTGGATTACGGTTCCTCCTGCGAAGTCGAGGGCCCCAAGATCCCATAGCCATCCGTTTACCTCTGTACCATCTGCCAAGACATTAGAAGCCCAGACCCAATGTGTTATGGGCGCATAAACCAAGGTGCTCCATAGTACTAGGAAAATTAAGTAGGTACTAAATTTGAATCTTTCTGCAAAGGCTCCTGTGATAAGAGCCGGAGTGATAACCGCAAACATCATTTGAAATGCTACGAACAACAAAGGAGGGCGTATATGTTAAAG
>DTSF01000075.1 GCA_012965485.1 Dehalococcoidia bacterium | reverse complement strand
GAGGAATCAGGTTGATGGAATATAGGGTTTCTCCAATAGATATTCCCCACAACATGGGCGGGAAACCAAACCCAAACTCTGTCACTTTGATTCCAAAACGCTTAGCTGTTAAAAAATGACCAAGTTCATGTACAAAAACTAGAATTGATAATACTGGAATAACTAATAACCAACTGGGCATGGGTATCATTTGCCTGAGGTCAGTTTCGACACTCGGTCATAGGCCCAATGGGATGCTTTCAACATATCAGTGGTCTTAGGGTTTATTATAGATTCGTGGTCTTGTATTGCCTGTTCGATAAGAGTGTGTATTTCAGTGAATTTGATTCTGCTATCCAGAAATGCTTCTACCGCGGCTTCATCGGCTCCGCTAAGAGCTGAAGGCCAGGTACCTCCTCGCTTGGCAATTTTCAAAGCAATTTCAAAACACGGGTATCTGTCTTGGTCAAGAATTTCAAAAGTCAGTGATTTAGTTTTCTTTGGATCAAAAGGGTTTGTATGTGACTTCGGCGCCCGATCTGGAAAAAACAGGGCATGCTTTATTGGTATCCTCATATCTGGATAACTTAGTTGAGCTTTTGTTGAACCGTCTGAAAATTCAACCATCGAATGTATTATGCTTTCAGGATGCACAATAACTTCTATATTTTCCCATGGTACATCGAATAACCACCTAGCTTCAATCACCTCGAACGCTTTATTCATCATGGTGGCAGAGTCAACGGTAATCTTTGGACCCATTTCCCAAGTAGGGTGCTGTAATGCATTACTTGGAGTGACGTTTGATAAAGACCCTACAGGATTGTTTCTGAATGGCCCCCCAGATGCGGTTATTATCAATTTGGAAATATTGCCGCCTTCTCCCCGTAGGCACTGCCAGATTGCACTTGGTTCGCTGTCAATTGGCATCAAATTAACGGAGTTGGATTCTGCCAAGGAGGTTAATTGCTCTCCTGCCATTATGATCGTTTCTTTATTTGCTATGGCTATATTCTTTCCCTTTTTAATTGCTTCAAAAGTGGGAATCAAAGCTACATTTCCGGATGTTGCCACTACAACTGTATCGACCCCTTCGTGGGTAGCTATTCCAGTAAGAGACATTACCTTTTCGGACATTTCGCCATGGGTATTCAATTCTTTATGGTAATCGCAGGATATTGCTTGAGGTTGGAATTCAAGAATTTGTTCTTCTAATATTTGTGTATTTTTATTGGCCCCAAGACATACTACATTGAAATTCTCAGGGTAACTTCGTGCCACTTCCAGTGTTTGAGCACCCACTGAGCCTGTAGAACCGAGGATGGATAGATTTTTCTTACTCCTGTTCATTGTGCGAAATAATATAGTACTGGAAAAGCCAATACAATCGAGTCTAATCTGTCCAAAGCCCCTCCATGTCCTGGCATTATTGAACCTGAATCTTTTATGTTTGCTCTCCTTTTAAGAGCGGACTCAAATAAATCTCCTGTTTGGGCCAATACAACAAATATGATACCTAGTGATATTAGTGAATATAACCCTAATTCAATAAATCCGAAACGAGTAAGTAATAGCCCGCCAGCTATGGCGATTGCCAAGCCGCAAACATATCCCCCTATAGCTCCTTCTAACGTTTTATTTGGGCTTATTGTGGGGAAGAATGGGGTTTTCCCTACGGCTTTCCCTGTTGCGTACGATCCTGTGTCGTTGGCCCAAACTACTAAGGATAATAGTACAATCCAGCCGAGGCCATATTCGCTATTTCGAACAAGAACAGCGAACGATAGCAATCCTCCTATATATGATACTGAAGAGACCACACAAGTAAAAGTTCCTAACCTTCTATCTCTACCCCATATCAAAAGTATTAGGATGGATATGCATACGAACGACAGAAGAACTATCGGCACTATGATCGAACTAAGTCCGATGTTAATACGGGGGAGACCCAATAGATAGCTGTCGTACATTTGCACAAACGCAACTAACAAACCAGATAAAATAGCTGATATAAGTGGCTCTTTTTGGAGATTTCCACCAGTAATTCTTGCTAGTTCATATGCCGACACCACTGCCCCAAATATTATTATGAGGGAAAACCATATCCCTCCCATAAATATCCCTGCAAGTACTAAGGGAAGTGCTATAGCTGAACTGATTAATCGGTGTTTCACTTTATGTTTTCCAGAAACCTAATATCCATAGACTTCATGAATCGTCATAACTCACCAAATTTGCGCCTTCTACTTCGATATACATCTATAGCTTTTGATACATCGGATTCATTAAAATCAGGCCAAAGAGTTTCAGTTGAATAGTATTCTGAATATGCTGATTGCCAGATTAGGAAATTACTTAATCTCATTTCTCCTGCTGTACGTATTATCATGTCTGGGTCTGGGATTCCCTTGGTATATAGTCTGGCCTCGATCTGGTGTTCACTAATTTCTGAGGGGATCACCTTTTCTTCGACCAGTTTTTGCACTGCTTTCACAATTTCTGATCTGCCACCGTAATTGAAGGCAAGGTTGAGGATTAAGGTATCGTTGTAAAAGGTTGTTTTTTCGCATTCTGTTATTGCTTCTATCACTTCAGAAGGCAATGAAGATTTTTCTCCCAGATGGGTAATTCTTATCCCCTTAGAATGCAGAAATGCTAGCTGTTCGGCAATGGAAGATACGGTTAGCCTCATGAGGTTATCTACTTCGGTCTTTGGGCGGTTCCAATTCTCTGTGGAGAAGGCGTATAGGGTAATATACTTCACGCCGTGAGCCGAAAATGCTTGGAGCACCCTTTGAATATTTAATGTTCCTTTTTCGTGACCAGAGCTTCTATCTAGTCCTTGGGAGGTTGCCCATCTTCCATTACCATCCATAATTATGGCTACATGACGCGGACCTTTATTTTTACCCATAGCACAATTCGGTCACACCTCCATCAACTCTTTTTCTTTTTGGGACTTAATTGAATCCATTTCAGATATGAAGGAGTCGGTGACATTCTGAAGCTCCTGTTGAGCTCTTCTACCGTCATCTTGAGATATCTCCTTGTCTTTATCTAAAGTCCTTATTTTCCCCAAACTGTCTCTGCGTATATTCCTTATTGCAACGTGCCCCTCTTCAACCAGGGTTCCAACCAGCTTAACCATCTCCCGTCTTCGCTCTTCAGTTAATTCAGGTACGTTTATTCTTATGATTGCACCATCAGAATTAGGAGTCAGCCCAAGATCCGATTTCAGTATACTTTTCTCTATTTCTTGAAGAGATTCCTTGTCCCAAGGCTGGATGACTATAGTACGGGCCTCAGGCACCGATATCGAGGATAATTGGTTTAAAGGTGTGGAATTACCGTAATATTCAACATCAAGATTTTCAACTAGATTACTTGAAGCCCGTCCCGTTCTCACAGCAGATAGGTCTCTTTGCAAAGAATCAACACTTTTGTTCATTCTCTCTTTAGTGTGTTTGAATATTTCTTCAATATCTTCCATGTTCTTTACTACTCCCCTGTGACCAAAGTCCCGACTTTCTCGCCGGAGACTATACGGTTTAGGTTCCCTTTCTTAGAAAGGTCAAAAACAACGATTGGAATACTGTACTCCATACATAAAGACAGAGCGGTACTATCCATTACTTTAAGGCGTTTTTCAATTGCATCTAAATAGGAAATACTCTCGTAGCGAACTGCGGAATCATCTAATTTGGGGTCCTTATCATAAACACCATCCACATCATTTTTTGCCATTAGCAATACATCTGCTTCTATTTCTAAAGCTCTTAAGGCAGCCCCTGTATCCGTGGTCACGAAGGGGTTACCTGTACCTGCTGCAAACAATACAATACGGCCTTTTTCTAGGTGGCGTATTGCCCTTCTTCTTATGTATGGTTCGGCCACTTGTTGGATGTTTATCGCACTCAGAGTTCTTGTAATAAGTTTGTGCTTTCTCTCTAAAGAATCCTGCAGTGCTAATGCGCTTATTACAGTTGCAAGCATCCCTGCATAATCGGCGGAGGCTCTTTCCATACCTTCGATCTCTGCTTCGGAACCTCTCCAGATATTTCCACCACCTACAACAATTCCTAATTCAATACCCTTTGAAATGACTGACTTTATCTCTTCAGCCATATAATCCAGAGAGTCAGGATCTATTCCGTGACTTCTGTTTCCTTTTAGTGATTCCCCACTTAGCTTTAGCAGAATCCGTTTGAATGGTTTGTCTGGCATATTTGCCTCATTCGCCCAAGGAAAATCTTTGGAATTTCCGCACCCTTATATTTTCCCCAAGCTTTCCAACTAAAGGAATGCTGCATGAACTCCATGAGATCTTGGTTCAATAGCTTGTATATTGCATACAATCCTCTACAGATTATTTTGTGATGCCTTTGTATGTACATCATGGTATATGAGTTGCTCCTATAGAAATGGTATCCACCATAGAATATTCTAGATATGTCCACCAATGGGGTGGGGCATGGTTATCAG
>DTSF01000074.1 GCA_012965485.1 Dehalococcoidia bacterium | reverse complement strand
GGGCCTGGTGGGCTGATGGGCAAGCGGAACAACACGGGCTCACGATGACTGAAATCCCTATGGTTCAGCAAATTTCGGAATACAACGAGGTAGACTGTAAAGTAATGATGGAAATTATCCAATATTTGAGAAAAAATCACTAAATGCTTCGCAAGATTTGGGGCATCCAGAATTTCCTTGTAATATAGCCCCGAGCCACTAAACCAAGGGAGATTGACATGACTAGTCAGACTGCATATAGACCCCCAGTAATGGGCATGACACACATGGTTTCTGCCGGACACTATTTGGCAGCCTCAGCAGGTTATCGAATATTGGAAAATGGAGGAAACGCTGTCGATGCCGGAGTAGCATCCGGGATAGTCATTAATGTGACCCTACCTAACGCCACAAACTTCGGGGGTGTGGCTCCGATAATGGTCTACATGGCCGAAAAAAATGAGACTAAAACCATAAGTGGACTTGGTCGTTGGCCAAAGAAAACCTCTCTGGATGACTTTAATAATCGCCTAAATGGTGACATACCTAAAGGGATTGATAGAACTATTGTGCCTTCTGCTCCTGATGCCTGGCTGACGGCTCTTGGGGAATATGGGACTATGTCTCTTGAACAAATACTACAACCCGCCTTGGAACTTACTAAAGATGGTTTCCCTATATCAAATACAGCGTCGAGTGTTCTGAAACGACTTGCTGGAACTGTTGATCGAGATTCTGATGAATGGAGATCCACTTTTGAATTATTCACACGTGATGGTAGGGTCCTTGAAGAGGGCGAGATATTAAAGCAACCGGACTTGGCGAGGACTTTCGAGCGCTTAATCGAAGTAGAACAGACTAGCAAAGACAAAGGCAGAAAAGAAGCCATACAAGCGGCAAGAGACTTCTTCTACAAGGGTGATATTGCAAAGGAGATAATAGAATACAGTGACAACCTAGGCGGCAATTTGTCCCTTTCCGATATGTCCGATTTCCATGTAGAGATAGAAGATCCCACAACCGCCAGATACAAGGATTATGATATTTTGACTTGCGGTCCATGGTCACAAGGCCCTGTTACTGCCCAAGTATTACAAATGCTAGAAGACGACGAGATAGCCGCTATTCCCCAGAATACTGCTGACTATATCCATCTACTGTCGCAGGCCTTTAATTTGTCTTTTTCAGATCGTCATGAATTCTATGGCGATCCGGACTTTGTCGACGTACCCATCAATGGTCTTTTGTCGAAAGGATACACAAAGATTCAAAGGAACCGAATCTCGATGGAGACTGCATTTTCTGAAATGCCAGACCCTGGGAACCCATGGCTTTTTGAAGACAGAAGCGGAAGAGAAAAATTAGGACATCCAGATATCAAAAGAGATAGATTGGAACAAGACACCTCTTATACATGTGTAGTAGACAAATGGGGGAACTCCTTCTCAGCAACCCCAAGTGATGCAGTTTTTGGCTCTCCAATAGTCCCAGGGCTAGGCCTAATGATATCTTCTCGGGGAACACAAAGCTGGCTTGACCCAGAACATCCTTCTTCCGTTGGACCTTGGAAACGACCACGTTTAACTCCTAATCCCGCGATGGCTTTCAAGAAAGGAAAACTTTTTATGCCCTTCGGGACCCCTGGAGGTGATGCACAATGTCCGGCCATGGTACAGACATTCCTAAATATCGTTGAATTCGGTATGAACCCACAAGCGGCTATAGAGGCACCTCGTTTCGTACCTTGGAATTTCCCCAACTCCTTTTGGCCACATGCCTACCATCCTGGATTGATTCATTTGGAAGGTCGAATATCAAGAGAGGTTGGCCAGAACCTATCCAGCCGCGGTCATCATGTCGAATATGTCGATGACTGGTCCGCCAGTATGGGAGCTATGTCATGCATAGTCGTGGACCAAGACACAGGTGCATTAAGTGCCGGGGCGGATCCAAGAAGAGACGCTTACGCAATAGGTAGATAGTGCAAATCTGTGATTGACTCACAAAACACAGGTATTTTAGGTGATCTAAGAGTCTTGGAGATCGGACATGGTGTTTCTGCTCCGTATGCCGCGCTTAATTTTGCCAAATTAGGCGCTGAGGTGGTGAAAATAGAGCACCCTGAGGGCGACCCATCCAGGACCCACGGCCCGTTCCCTGATGGGATTACACACAAGGAAAAAAGCGCCCTGTTTTTAGCATACAACCATGGTAAAAAAAGTATCTGTCTAGATTTAGATACTTCATACGGTCAGCAGAAGCTTGAGTCGATGTTCTCTCATGTTGACCTCGTAGTAGAAAACCAAAGTCTAGGTTTTTTTGACGATCGCAAGTTGGGTTTTGAAAGAACAAATTCCATTAATCCATCCTTAATTTGGGTTTCCATATTGCCTTTCGGGGACGTCGGCCCATATTCGGAATATATCGCCGACGACCTGGTTCTTTTCCATATGAGTGGCAACGCCCATGGAATGATAGGTCCAGTGGAAATTCCGGATGTGGAACCTGCTATAAGGGCCGGCGGGTATCAAGCCGAAATGGTTGCTGGCATTACCGCCTCTACGGCCGCAATGGTTGCAAACCATCAAAGATTAAAAACCGGAAAGGGATGCAGAATCGTTGTTTCAGGTTTAGATTCTATGATAACCATGGCTATCAGTGGAATAGCGAATTCTGCCTTCGGTCAACCCCCATCTACTCGTGAACTTTCAAAAGAAAAGGGATCATCGATAGGTGGAATGGTGTCGGCGATAGGAGGGGTATTAAAATGTAGCGATGGTTACGTAGCAATCTCCCCCCGAGAAGATGCACAATGGGAAAGATGGCTGGAATTGATGGGCAATCCACATTGGGCCGATGATGAAAGATTTGCAACCCGAGAGAACCGGCAAACCAACGTTTCAGAACTGTGGGAGCTACTTACAGAGTGGTCGCTTCCAAGATCTAAATTCGATATTGCTAGATCAGGACAGGAAAAGAGGATACCCTGTTTTCCCGTAAATACCATTGAGGATTTGTTGGTAGATAGGCATTTAGATTCCAGGGATTTTTTTGTCGAGATATCTCATTCTGATGCAGGAACTTTGTTACATCCAGGATTACCGTACAAATTGAATAACGCCGATATCCCACAAAGTATGTCGTCTGCCCCGAGGCTCGGTGAACACACACAAGAAATTCTGGAGAGGTTTACCAAAGATGGATAATTTGCCTCTATCCGGTTTAAGGGTTCTCGATTTTAGCTGGATAATCGCAGGCCCCACTGCTGCTCGACATCTTGCTTTGCTGGGAGCAGAGGTGATAAAAATTGGTAGTTCAAGAAGGCCAGACCCATCCTCACGAAGTGCTGCTTTCCAAGTTTATAACCAATCTAAAGAATACTGTTCCCTCAATTTATCAACGCAAGAAGGTTTAGAGATTGCCAAGGAATTGGTGACCACTTGTGATGTGGTTATAGAAAATTTCGCTGCTGGTGTATTTGAACGAATTGGATTGGATTATGAAACTCTAACAACTTTGCGACCTGATGTAATATTAGTTTCCTCTGCCGGTACAGGACACACTGGACCTGATAAAGGTTACGTAGCCTATGGAAGTTTGCTACAGCACTATACAGGTTGGAATACTATTTCAGGTTTTGGAGACGGTGAACCAATTAAGGGAGGTCTTTGGGCTGACCCATGGGTTGGTATGGAGTTAGCTATGATCACTATTGCCGCCACAAATCATAGAATGAAAACAGGGAAAGGACAGTACATAGATTTCTCGATGGCCGAATCTTTGACTGCTTCAATTCCCACCGGTGTGTTGGAGTACCAAATGACTAACAAATTACCAACACCAATTGGTAATGATGATGCAATTAAATGTCCCCACGGTTTGTATAAATGTAAGGGTTACGATGCATGGATCGCGATTAGCATTCAAAATGAAGTACAGTGGGAAAATTTGGTCAATTTATTGGGCAAGCCAGAAATCTTTCAAAACCCGATTTTTTCATCTCCTGAGGCTCGCCGAGAAAACAGAGTCGGAATAGATGAGGAGATAAACAAATTTACATCCTCTTTAGGTGCTTATGAGGCGATGCATATCTTTCAAAACTGTGGGATTCCATCGGGCCCCTCGCTAAACATTTCGGAAGCCTATTCGGACCCCCACATCATCCAATCAGGCTATTTAACACCGCAAATTTATTCCGACGGGACTACCAGGCTTATGCCAGGTATGCCCTGGAAATCTGATCAGGACGAACCAATCCATGTAGCCCCAGCGCTCCAAATAGGAGATAGCAACCATAGAATATATCTGGAATTGATGGGAATGCCTGTCAATGTTTACCAGGAATTTAAACAAACCAAAATAATTTATTAAAAATGAGGTGAATAATGGCTGTTGATTACCTGAAAAGAGACGGTATCGGGTACGTCACAATAAATAACCCCGCGAAAGCTAATATCTTAGATAGGCAAACCTCGAATGACATCAG
>DTSF01000073.1 GCA_012965485.1 Dehalococcoidia bacterium | reverse complement strand
CGTGGATAATGTCGCTGCGAGGGCTGAAGGGTATGGAATGCCTGGAATAGAAATTGATGGGTGCGATATCGTAGCAGTATACGAGACCACCGTCGAAGCCGTCGCAAGAGCTAGAGCCGGCTTAGGGCCTACTTTAATAGAAGCGAATGTCGAAAGACATCTTCCTCACACCAGTGACGACGACGACTCCATATACCGATCTCCTCAAGAGATTGAAGAAGCAAAGAAAAGAGATCCCTTAAGAATACTTAGAGAGCAGCTTATGGAACTAAAGATACTGGACCTAAAAGAAGATAAATATATTCATGAAAGTGCGAAAGAACTCGTAAATAAAGCAACTGAAGAAGCAGAGAACGCCCCGTATCCAGAAACTACCGACTTTTTCAAACATGTGTATGCGGAGTAGGCAAAGGAAATGGCTGTAATAACTGTATTAGAAGCTATTAGGGAAGCCATGCGTGAAGAGATGCGAAACGATGAACGAGTGTTCATCATGGGGGAAGACATTGGTGCCAGAGGGGGTGTATTTCTTGCCACCGAAGGTTTCCTATCTGAATTCGGCGAGGAAAGAATAATAGACACACCTCTTGCTGAATCTTCAATAGCTGGAATCGCTTTAGGAGCAGCCATGAGTGGGCTCCGGCCTATCGCCGAAATAGAATTCGCCGATTTTATCTGGCCAACTATAAATCAAATTGTTGGCGAGGCCGCAAAAGTACGATATGGTACAGAAGGAAAACTAAACGCCCCGATGGTGCTACGAGCTCCGCAAGGTGGAGGCGTAAGAGGAGCCCTATACCACTCGCAAAGCGTTGAGGCTCTCTTTGCGCATACTCCCGGGTTAAAAGTGGTAACCCCTTCGACTCCGTATGACGCAAAAGGCCTGTTAAAATCCTCGATAAGGGACGACGACCCTGTAATATTCCTCGAGCACAAAAGGACATACCGACTCGTAAAAGGTGAAGTACCGGACCAAGAATATACAATTCCATTGGGAAAAGCCGATGTAAAGAAACTCGGTGAAGACATAAGCATAATCACTTATGGATTGATGGTGCATCACTGTTTAGAAGCAGCTCAAATGGCCAGTTTAGAAAACATTAGTGTAGAAGTTTTAGATCTAAGAACTGTAAGGCCCCTGGATGTGGAAAGTATCATTAACACAGTTAAAAAAACTGGGAAAACGCTGATAGTTTATGAGGACAATCGAGCGCTCGGGATTGGATCTGAGGTATCGGCTTTAGTTTCGCAGCACGCCTTTGAGTACTTAGATGCTCCAGTGATCAGATTAGGTGGACCTGAAGTGCCGGCAATGCCCTTCAGCCCACCACTCGAAAATATGTTTATGATAAATGCAGAAAAAATATTAACAGCAATCAAAGAATTAGCAGAGTATTAGGTACCATGAAGATCGAACTTCCACAGGTAGGTGAATCTGTCACAGAAGGGATCATAGGCAGATGGCTAAAAAATGTAGGGGATAAGATAGAAAAATATGACCCCTTAGTCGAAGTCATCACCGATAAGGTCAATATGGAACTTCCCTCCCCGGTACGCGGGGTTCTTCGGGAAATAATCGCTAATGAAGGTGAAACTGTCCAAATGGGTGGTCTCATTGCCGACATTGAAACAAACGAAAATCAAGAAAATGGTAATCACGATAAACTTGAACCAGATGTAACAGATCAGAAAATTGGCACAACGGGCGTGCTTTTAAAAAATACTGCTCCGGTCGGGCCCACTGGGTCTGGTGGTCCCATCAACCGAGATGAATCCCTATCAACTCGTGGCAAAAGCCCGCCCCAAAAAAGCCGATACTCTCCAGCCGTCTTAAGGCTGGCAGAAAAAAACCAGATAAACCTAGCACAGATAGTGGGTACTGGAATTAACGGAAGAATAACCCGAAGGGACGTCATTTCATTCATTGAAGCCAATTCAACCATAGAGGGGGAAAAAGATTCCACAGGGCCATTGGATCAAGATACCCAATCGAGGAAGGATCAAGAGAAAATCGCTCTCACCCCAGTCAGAAAAATGATAGCGGCCAACATGTCAAAAAGTGCAGCCTTAATCCCGCAGGCTTGGAGCGAAGTGGCTATAGATGTGACTGGGATGGTATCTAAGAGACAAGACATAAAAGAATCCTTCATGAACAAAGAAGGCATAAACATCACTTACTTACCGTTTGTGATAAAAGCGGTTGCCGAATCACTGAAAAAAAACCCACTGTTGAATTCAACATGGTCAGAAGAAGGGATCATACTGAAGAAAAACATAAATATTGGAATAGCTGTTGCAGCTCCTGACGGGTTGGTAGTGCCAGTAATACACAATGCCGATTTTTTCAGCATAGCCGGATTAGCTGGAATTATGGACGCCCTAATATCCAAGGCCAAAAATGGGAAGTTGACCCTACCTGAAGTCCAAGGTGGCACATTTACTTTAAATAATACTGGGGCGTTGGGATCAGTGTCCTCCAGACCATTAGTAAATCATCCTCAAGCAGCCATAATGACCACGGAGGCAATTATTAAACGTCCGGTCATTAAACAAGATGCCATAGCCATAAGATCTATGATGAATATCTGCTTATCTTTTGATCACAGAATAATGGACGGGGCCGAGGCAAGTGCGTTCAGTATGTCAGTAAAAGAACTGCTAGAGAATATAGGTTCGGAAACACTAATTTACTAAACCGGGGCGAGAATGTTAACTACATATCATGGTTTGGTTAGCTATGACACAGGGCAAGTTATCCAGCTGAAAACTCATGAGAAAGTGTCAGCTGGAGGAGAAGACGAAACCCTAATTTTCGAGCATCCACATGTATATACTCTAGGAAGGCTGGGAAGACATGAGGATATATTAATAGAAGGACAAAGAGTTAAAAAATTAGGGATTGAAATCAAAAATACTGATCGGGGAGGAGAAGTAACATATCACGGGCCTGGACAGTTGGTGGTATACCCGATAGTGAAACTAGATCGTATCGCATATTCACCTTCAAAATATGTTAGAGCGCTCAAAATTTCCATCATTGACTGCCTTGATGATTACGGAATAATCGGAAACGAAAAGAATATGCCAACAGGCGTTTGGGTGGGAAGCAAGAAAATAGCAGCTATTGGCATAAGAGTAAGTAAAAAAACTACTTCCCACGGGTTGGCTTTAAATATCCACACAGATTTATCCTATTTCAGTCACATCATCCCTTGCGGAATTCATGACTGTTTAGTTACTTCAATTAAAGAGGAAGTCATTGAATATCCAACCATGAGGGATGTAGCCTACAATATCGGATGTAAGTTAGGAAAAGTACTGAGGAAGCAAATTGTTTGGCAAGACATTTCGGCTAATCAGGATTCTGACCTGTTACCAACCATATAACCCGCTCTGATATATTCGTTGTTCTATCGGCAACCCTTTCAATATCGTGAGCCACCCAAAGTAGATAAGTAGCTCTTTGGATAGTACTTGTATCAGCCATCATAAATGTCAAAAGCTCCCTATAAACTTGATCATAAAGATCATCTACAATGTCATCATCCTGGCGAACGGATGTTGCCACCGCAGTGTCCCTATTAACAAATGCCGATATGCTCCTTCTAAGCATATCGGTAGCAAGGTCAGCCATCCGAGGTATGTCTATAAGTGGTTTTAATGGAGGCAGATCTCCCATTGCCAAACTGATTTTTCCTATGCCTTCAGCATAATCACCTATTCTTTCAAGTTCAGTCGCCATCATCATCACCGATATAATCACCCTCAAATCCCCTGCCATAGGGGCTTCCAAAGCAATCAAATCTATACAAGTATTTTCAATATCTTGTTGTTTTTCATCGATAGCGTCATCATCGTCTATGACCTGCTGGGAAGCCTTAATATCCCTATTTCGTAACGCATCAATTGATTTAAAAACTGACTTCTCCACCATGCTAGACAACTGAATCAACTCGTCCTGGATAATTTTAAGGTTGTTTTCAAAATCTTCTCTTGGCATTTGTCACCCCTCTAGCTAAATCTACCCGTTATATATTCTTCAGTTCTCTGATTAGTCGGATTAGTAAATATTTTCTGGGTATCGTCATGTTCTACAAGATACCCAGATCGATTTTCATCCACCATGAAAAAGGCCGTTTCATCTGACACTCTTGCCGCCTGTTGCATATTATGGGTAACGATCACGATTGTGTAATTGGCCTTTAATTCTCTCACTAAATCTTCTATAGCCAAAGTAGCTATTGGGTCTAAGGCAGAAGCAGGTTCATCCATTAATATTACCTCCGGTTCAACGGCAAGTGTCCGGGCGATACATAATCTTTGTTGTTGACCACCAGAAAGAGTAAATGCCCTATCATTGAGTCTGTCTTTGACTTCATCCCATAATGCTGCTTGTTTTAATGATTTTTCTACCGCCTCATCCATATCACCGGTAAACCCATTGACTTTAAGACCAAAAGCAATATTTTGATAAATTGACTTAGGAAAAGGGTTAG
>DTSF01000072.1 GCA_012965485.1 Dehalococcoidia bacterium | reverse complement strand
AGACCGTGTCTTCTGAACATGGCTATTTGATTGGATAAAACTTTCCCATGGATAACTTTAGGATAGCCAGTTGCAAAAATACCATGCCAAAACAGGGTCATTTTCTCTACTAATGGTGCCTTGGTGGTTACCATCTGATAAAGCCAGTATTCGCTCGGACCAAAAGCACTCATCATCCCTGATTGTTCATGATGGAATCTTCTAATCAGATGTGCCCCCATCCAAGATCTATCCGGCGGGTCCAGCAGCGTGTCGACAACCTTCTCATATGAGATTTTTGACAACTCATCCAGTTCCGATGAAGTCGCCCCGAAGCCAGCCCGTCTCATAAGATGAGCTAGCAATCTCCTGTTTTCTGTGCCAGTCATGTGAACCCTTCCTTTATTTAAATCTAGTTATTTAGAGTAACTGATTATGTCGTCCGCAATTTTTTCGGCCATCATTATCACAGTGGCGTTTGTATTTGCCCTTACCACATCCGGCATTATCGATGCGTCTGCGACTCTCAGGTTATAGACTCCGTATACAAGTCCGGTCTCAGTTACAACTGCCAAATCATCGTTCTCTGGGCCCATTTTACAAGTCCCTGATGAATGATGCTGCGTACCAACTATTGAATACAACCATTCATCTAGACTCTTGTCAGAACTCACGTCCAGATCAGTAGGATTGATTCTTGATTTAATGATCGATTTAAAATTCTCATCTTCTGTTATCCGGAGGCAAATTTTTACAGCCTCCCTCATTCTACGTAGATCTTCCGGGTGATCCAAATAGTTATAAAACAGGGTTGGATGCTCCGTTGGGTCTGAAGATTTCAATGTGATTTCCCCATTGCTCAATGCCTTTTGAAGTGCCACGCTGAAACCGAGGTAATTTTTGTCCGGGTCCAAAGGAATAGTGTCTGGCCGATGTTCACTGGTCATAAAAATAGGACTCATTTGCATATCGTTTCTAATGTCTGATCCCGGTGTGGTGAACCTCATTCCAACCTGTTGGGCCTTAGGATCGTCTCCTACTTGATCCATACATGATTCGAACAGTAGAAAAGCCGAAGGATGATCCCTAAGGTTTTTTCCTACACCTGGAAGATCCTTCACAAGATCTATGTCCAGGTCTTTTAAAGCCTGCTCGGGTCCAATTCCAGACAACATGAGTAGTTGTGGAGAGTTTATCGCCCCCCCGCAGAGAATGATCTCCTCAGCATCTAGGTTAAAGATATCTCCTTGGCTTTCCACTTGAACACCGATGGCTTTACGATCATCAAATCTTACCTTTCGGACAAATACCTCCCCGCGTATAGTTAAATTCAAACGATGTCGGGCTATTGAAAGATAAGTTAATGCAACGCTCATCCGCACTCCATCTACGTTGTTCAGTGGTTTCATACCGACGCCAGTGGATTCAGGATGGTTTTGGTCTTCAGTGAATCCGTAGCCTTGACTCATACAGGCCTGAAGAAAGGCTTTTGAAGAAGGCATAAGTTCATTTTCCGAATATCTACGTACTGGGATTGGACCTTCATTGCCGTGAAAGTCATCAGAGCCAAAAGTTAGGTCGTTTTCTGATTTCCTAAAATATTGGAGAACATCCAAATAGGACCAGCCATTATTTCCCAACTCTTCCCACTCATCATAATCCTCAGGAATTCCACGAAAGAATACCTGGCCATTAACGGAGCTCGAGCCTCCAATGATTTTCCCTCTAGGAAGCCCAAAAGGGTCACGTCCTGACACAGCTGTGGCTTTGTACCCCCACACGGGGGCTTCCGGGCCATAGGAGGCGGGCCATGGAATATTTCCATATTTGACTATATTGGGAGTGTCCTCAAAAGTGCGATAATCAGGTCCTGCTTCAAGTAACAAAATTGACTTGTTGGGATCTTCAGACAAACGGGTGGCCAGTACTGAGCCAGCCGATCCTCCTCCGACGATTATGAAGTCATATTTCATCTTAACCCTTTCCTTTTTATATTCATCTCATGTCCATACGGTTTGTTACGATCCTCTTTTTATGATGATATGCCCCAGACAATCATCATTTTCAAGGGGCCTGTACCGGTATTTTTTATGCCATGGCCAACCCCTGGTGGAACCATTAAACCATCGTTTTTCTCAACCAAAACTTTTTCTCCTTCGATTGTCATCTCCCCACTACCTTCCAGAAAATAATAGATTTCTTCCAATGGACGGGCGTCTCCATGAATATGATCTCCTTCACTGACCCCTTCATCTAACTCCCAGATTTCAATTTGAATGGGGAGATTGCTGAAAGATCCAAAAAGATTCCGGCGTTTTATGAGTCCGTGGCCATTATGTATACGTTGAGACTTTTTCTCATCACTCCCTTCTGTTTGTCTAAAGTACATGTCAAATCCTTAACTTAAATATCCTTTACCTTGCCTTATCTCACTTATTAAAAAGAGTTTGCCTATCTTACCGGTTGGCTGGTTGATTATGTTCCAGCCATTGGGAATAGCCTCTATATTTGGAATCCCTTTCCAGGAGCCTAAAAAGGCGGATCTCACCATAATAAGGCAGCCCTGACACGATCGTCACATCTTCAGCATTTCCGGACAGCCAAGTCCAAAATTCAAAATTCATCGTCTCCATATCTTTGGAGGTTAGGATAAATTTCAAATCCCCATCATCAGATATTTTTTCGAGATCTTCCAGAGAAGTGATCCAAGTGTCTTGATATTCCGAATATATCGGGAGAATTGGTAAGCGAGGAATATGTGGTGAAAATTCTGCCGCATGATAGGCGACTTTCGCTGCCGTATTGTAGGAATCAGTAGCCATAAGATATCTACCTGACCCTTCTCCTTCTTTATATCTACGATAGATATATTCAATGGCTTCTGTTAAATCATGAGGTTCCGCCCGAACAATAGCTGTAATCACTGTTCCTCGAAGTCGGGCCCGTTCTATTTTAGGATCCACTTTATAGTCTCTTCCTCCTCCACCGAAGCCTACCGGCATCTGATCAAATCCAATTCGACCTAAAGTATCATCTCGTGGATTGGTAAGATTGTAGAAAGTAATGGAAAGATTGGAAACAAGAATGAGTGCGAAAGTAATCAATAGACCATTGCTTAAAACTCTCTCCCCTGTTGAGTAATGGCTTGAATCAACTCCCGGTTTGAAAAATAGAAAAGTAGGGAAAAGGATAGCGCTGAGCAGGCACATGTAGCCGAGATATTTATATCCTATCCACAGGGGTACTACATTGGATAAGGCATTGAAAATATAAAGAAGCCCAACTATAAGTACCGTGTACGAAATAGCACGATGCCACTGTGAGTGCTCCTGACGATCTTTGATTAATCCCACCATTCCAATTGCAGACAACGCACAAATCGCGGGAACTGCAGAGGCCCAGTAACTCGATAATCGCACAGTGGCCCCACCAAACCCGACAATGCAGATTAACAACCACATGAGCCATATAAGACCAATACATGGAACTAATTTTTCTTTACTAGTGGTCTTTGAAAATATTTTGGTTGGCAAATCATATACAGTCTTCAGCCCACCGAGTACAGCTAGGGGTATAAATGTGATACCTAAGAATAGCTGCATTGGCCCGGTTAAAAACCAAAACCAACTAGGGTCATGGGTCGAACCATACTGCAGTCCACCAAATCGATCGAATAGATTCCATCCAAAAATCATGTCCCATATATTTTCTGAATGCATCACCGCATCATATTGGGAATCAAATAGCCAAACCAGCGTGGGCCAAACTAGAGCTGTGATGATGAAAATGACGAAGGCAACAGTTGCAGTCTTAAGAAATCTCCCCCACGCTTCCCAGCGCAAGATAATCACAAAAACTGCAAGCGCCGGCACAGGAAGTAAGCCCTGCCAAAGTTTCGACATGAAGGCAATCCCAATGACAGCTGAAGCTATGTAAATGAATTTAACCTGCTTTCTTTCAACTCCAATAAGTAGCATAAATATCGAAAGTAATATTAGTGCGGTGGTAAGGGGTTCCAAGAAAACACCCCTTGAGAAATTGACGTCAATTGGTGCTATTGCAAGAAATAACCCTCCGGCAAATGCAGTTAAAACTCCGTAGGTCCTTCTCAAAATCAAATACAGCAATACTACGCAAGATGTTCCACACAGAGCCGCCGGTAACCTAAGGGCCATATTTGTCGGGCCGAGAATTTTTAAAAATAGACCCTGTATCCAGAAAAAAAGTGGTGGTTTGTCGGCAATAATAGACCCGTCGATAAAAATGCTCGGGAAAAACCAATTGTGAAGAGATGTACCTGTATTTAAAGATGTGGCCGAATAAATTCCTAGCCCAGAATACCCGCGGTCTAGTTCATAAAATCGCAGGGCCACTGCGAAAAAAATCACCAACAGTAGAATACCGTGGAAGTCAAATCAATTCAAACGTAAATAAAAAAATAAACATGGTAAGCAGGTTTAACAGTAAGCTGATTTTTTAGCACAACCAACACAAAGATTGATTAATTGTGTGGTGTTTCGATCCTCTAG
>DTSF01000071.1 GCA_012965485.1 Dehalococcoidia bacterium | reverse complement strand
CTGTTGTCTTTCCGCCCTTTTGCCTTGCCCCCCCCGCCCCCGCCTGGCTCCCGTCCCTTACGTTTCTTCTGAGTTTGTTCTAGATGAAAAATTGCTTGCGAGATTACCGGCTGATTTTAGAGACCAAGCAGAACAATTTAGGCATCTCGGAGCCTACGTTTCCAAACTTCCCATTGACGATATCGGAATACCCGAATATATGGGGTTTGTAAGCAGAGGCTCGGATACTCAAAAGAAACGTAATTTACTTTATCCAGTCGGTGGCGGGGTGTTCATTCATGTGGTTCATGATCCCGAGGATACCCGGGATTATTATCTTGCCGTTGAGCCTTCTCTCGCCCCAGGAGTAGAAGAAATAGTCAATGATATAGACGTTCAATTGATGGACTACATCGATGAGCTCCGTTCTGCTGACGGAGCCGAAGGACGCCTTGATGTTATTTTGAACGCCGTAGATGAAATTTGCGGTAGAGCCAATTGGTCTTCCAAGAAGGTTTCAAAAGCAATTGATTTGACGGACGACCAATTTCAGGCGATCAAATATTTAATGCGTAGAGAGAAAGCTGGAATGGGAGTTATGGACCCGTTAGTAGAGGATCCTTACATTGAGGACATAAGCTGTAGCGGTGTAGGGCCCCTATATATAGAGCACAAAGTATTTGGTGGCTTGAAAGCCAACATCGAATTTTCTGATTCTGAGGAATTGGATCAATATGTGATACAGCTTTCAGAGAAGATTGGAAGGCCCGTTACAATCCGAGAACCTATCGTAGATGCGACCCTGCCGGACGGCTCGAGAATAAATATTGTCTACGGAGGGGATGTTTCTCGTCGGGGTAGTAATTTCACTATCAGAAAGTTTAGTGCAACCCCGCTTAGTATCCTAGATCTTATTAAATTTGGAACCCTAACATATGAAATGGCAGCTTATATCTCCTTGATGCTGAGCGAGGGAATGAACACCTTCGTGTCAGGTGAGACAGCTTCAGGGAAAACGACACTTCTCAACGCTATAAGCACATTTATACCGCCAAATGCCAAAATAGTGAGCATTGAGGATACTCCTGAACTACAGGTTCCACATCAAAATTGGATAAGAGAAGTTGTAAGGGGAGGTGGTGAGAATAGTGCCTCAATTACCATGTTTGATTTACTTGTCGCCGCATTGAGGCAGAGGCCTGAAGAGATCATTATCGGTGAGATAAGGGGTGCTGAAGGAGCCATAGCCTTTCAGGCAATGCAAACTGGACATGCCTGCATGGCTACATTTCACGCTGCTTCCGTAGAAAAATTAATTCAAAGATTGACTGGAAACCCTATCAACGTTCCGAAAACTTATATTGATAATTTAAACATGGTAGTGATTATGAGCGCGGTTAGGCTTCCTGATGGTAGCCCCGGTAGAAGATGCCTCAGTATAAGTGAAATTATTGAATATGATCCGGAGAGCAACTCTTTTGGGTTCATCGAAGTCTTCAAATGGAATCCCGCTACTGATGAATTCGAATTTCCTGGTTATATGAACACTTATCTTTTAGAGCAGGTGGTTGCTTCTCGTCGGGGACTACCTCCCGACGAATACCGAAACATATACGGCGAACTTGAAAGAAGAACAGAAGTTTTAAAACGTCTTTCAGAAAGGGACACGACAAATTTTTATGAACTCCACAACGTCCTCGCGCAAGCGAATAGAGAAGGTCTCTTCTGATAACCAAGTGATTGGGTTTGACCTATTCTCTCAACTAACTTACATGGCGATACTAACTCGAGGTGGTGTCACAAGAGATCGTTTGCTTGAATATTGTGGGAGACAAAGATATTTAACTTCCGTATTTTTCGAGTACATTAATCTGATGGCTCGCTCAATGGGGATGGAATACACAAGGGCCTTCCAGTCTGTGGCCCAGAGAGCGAAAGCCCCCAGGGTTAAGAGCTTGCTGCTACGGTTTTCAGCGTCGATATCATCTGGCAGTTCAGAGTCTGTTTTTGTTCTTCAGGAGGCGAGGGCTGAAGCTCAACATTACAGTAACGATTATGAGCGAAACGTAGAAAACCTTCGTAAATGGACGGACGCCTATGCAGCGATACTGGTAGCTGTAACTCTTATTATGGTTGTTTCTCAAGTTTCTAGCTTGTTGGGGTCAACTAGTGCATCTTTCATTTATCTAATGCTATTTACATTGGGTAGTGTCACATCAGTCGGGGTGTATTTGATTTACAAAGTGGCCCCATTTGAAACTATTACATACGATCCCGTTCCAGGAACAACCCCGGATCGGAAAATGGCTAAGTTTTTATTCATAACCTGTGGCCCCACTGGGTTGGGGTTGGGTGTCATGGGTTTTTTTATGTTGTTAGAAATGGGCGTTAGTCCCGTTACAGCATCCAGTTCCATATTTGGGTTGACAGGAATAAGTTTGTTACCGTCAGCTTTTCTTGCGATGCGAGACGCTACAAGAGTGTCTAACATTGATCAGGAGCTTCCTGTTTTCTTGAGGGCCATCGGAAGTATAGCCGGTTCAGGTGGGGTAACTTTGACTGAAGCTCTTAGGCGTATAGACACGGCTTCATACCAATATTTAAAAGATCCGCTGGAACGTCTCAGAACCCGACTGGAGTCGGGCTTACCATCTGGCGATTGTTGGGAGATGTTTAGTAGAGAAACTGGCAGCGAATTGGTTTCTCGGACTTCGGGAATGTTTGTTGATGGAGTAGAAGTAGGATGTAATCCAGGTCAGATTGGAGAGATTTGTTCAGAATTTGCCCAAAACATCTCTGAATTGAGAGCCAAGCGAAAGCTTACCTCCTCGACCTTTTCTTTTCTGACTATAGCTATGCATTCAGTGATGGCCCTTATACTCGTTTTTGTGCTGGAAATAATTATAAGTTTTAATAGTAAGTTAGGATCAATAGTCGGAGTATCAGATAGGGAGAATTGTTTAAATCAAGTAGTTGTGCCGCCAGGTGTAGAGGCAGCAGGCATAAAGTTGCCTAGACCTGAGGAATTGTGTGCTTCTATTGATGTGTTTCAAATGGGAAATATAGGAACATTGCAAACAACGATAATAATAGCTGTAGCAATACTTACCGTAGCAAATGCCTTAGCACCAAAATTTTCCGAAGGTGGTAACAACCTTAAAATCATTACCTTTCTTGCTGTAACATGTCTAACGTCGGCCTTCATAATGTTGGTCGTACCTAGAGTCACGGCCGCATTGCTTTCTTCGCCAGAAACTGGTTCCGGTGGATTGGCGATGGGAATATATTCCGTGTTATCAACAGGAGCTATATGATGATGGATGGTATGGATTCAATTCGTAGGACAATTTATGACAAGTTCGGAAATGTAATGAAAACCTTTAAGGCCGACATTGAAGTACAGGCCGAATCAGAAATAAGCAGCGAAGGTGGCTTTCAAGGGAAGGAGATTTTGACGGAAGATACAAGTGTTGATGGAGCACAAGCTTCCGATGCTTTATGGGATCTAAGTGAATTGGACCCAGAGATATACGAGGATGTGTTTGAGCCGACTCTTCTGGGAGGGACCCCGTCACTATTGCAAAATACAGTAATGTCTTCCAAGGCACAGAATGATACCCCTGATGATTCTGATAGCGCTGTCCTGGAACCACACACCCTTGAAAAACCGAGGAATTTCCAGACTGTCTCCTTGGACGATATTGGCGATAGCGAGGATCAAAATTCTCAGGTGGAATTGGATCCTAGTAAAGAGAGTTCAGCAGATGAAGAACAGCCTCCTGTATTAGCGTCGAATATCGGAAACGATTCTGCTGAAGAATCTGAAATGAGTGATTTGTTTGCTGAGAAGATAGAGGTCCGGCCTCAGGTTCGGCAATTACTGGATAAATATGGGACAGTTTCTATAGACCAACTTACTAAAGAACTTAAAGAAGTTTCGGAACTATTATCTAGGAAGTAATGAGTCACCAATAAAAAAATGGCAAATATTCTTATCGCAGATGATTCTCCATTCATACGTACCGCTTACAGACGAGTACTTGAAACACAGGCAGATTTTGTCGTTTCATCAGTATGTGAAGACGGACTGGAGGCTGTAGACAAATGCTCTGAGCTAGAGATTGATGTCGCGGTATTAGATATAAGGATGCCTCGACTTGACGGAATTTCAGCGAGTAAAACCATTAGGGAAAACAATCCTGACATTTCTGTTGTGGTGGTATCTGCCTATGACGATTGGTCCTATGTAAAGGATTTAATTGAGACAGATTCAAAATCAAAAGCATATGTTCTTAAAAATTCATTGGATGACATAGGTGAACTAATCAGAATTGTAAGAAAAGTTATGCAAGGACATTTAATTCTTGATAATGCCCTAATAGAGAAATTAATTGGCTACTACGAACGTCATTCTTCAGATTCTGGAAATTTGTCAGGTAGGGAATTAGAAATAATCTCGAGAGGATGTAAAGGTATGACCCTGCAAGAAATTGCCAGCGACTTAGAGATTCCGCCATTGGATGTGGAAGTGATCCAGGGGTTGGTG
>DTSF01000070.1 GCA_012965485.1 Dehalococcoidia bacterium | reverse complement strand
CGACTATTGTGGTGGCGGGGAACATTCCCGGAAGGACTCAAAGGTTAGCGGTGGAATTATCAAAAGGATCACCCGGTCATATTTTTATTTCTGCCGGAAAACCACCAATGGAGTTTCTTTACAACGAGATGGGACCCAAGATTTCAGGAGTTACTAGCATAGCAACTAACTCGTTAGTGATTGTAACTAAGACACAAACTGTAGATTTGCTCGATCATTCCAGCCTGGCAGACCTGGATTTAATCGCTCTAGCAGATCCAAATCTTGCACCGGCAGGAGTGTACTCTAGGGAGTTTTTAGTGAGTACTGGTCTGTGGTCTTCTCTGGAAGACAGGTTTATTTTTGCAGCAGATGTCAGGGCCGCTCTCAATTATGTTAGGTCTGGTAACGTTGATGCAGCAATTGTTTACATGACTGACGGTTTGACCGAGCCGGATTTACTGATATGGGACATAATACCGGGGGATTCCTATTCCCCCATTTCATATCCGGCAGCTGTCATTGGAGACGGAAATAGGCACAGAGGTGCCAATGTATTTGTGGAATTTTTAGTATCTCCTGAAATTGCCGATATTTTTCATTCCTATGGATTTAGGTGAATAAAATTTGTTTGATTTGATTCTACTATCTCTACAAGTTGCGGTGACTGCGACTTTGATCAATATCCCTATAGCGATCTACGTTGGTTGGCTCATTGGCCGAAAGAACATAAAAGGGAAATTAATCTTAGAAACTTTAATTTCTTTGCCCTTGGCTTTACCTCCGGTGGTTACAGGGTATTTTTTGCTTATTTTGGTGGGAAGGGAGGCCCCCTTGGGACAGTTGTCCCGATTCATATTTGGTGCAGATATCGTGTTCACTTGGGTAGCATCAGCCATAGCAGCTTCCGTTGTGTCCTTTCCCCTTATGGTGCGGGCCATAATAGTTGCCATGCAAGGCGTTGATACTATCTTGGAGAGGTCTGCACGATCTCTGGGCGCCGGACCCTTAAGAACCTTTTTTAAAATTACACTGCCGCTGTGTTACAACGGATTAGTGGCAGGGGTTTTGCTAGGCTTTGTTAGGGCAATCGGAGAATTTGGGGCGACTATTGTGGTGGCGGGGAACATTCCCGGAAGGACTCAAACTATTCCTCTGGCGATATACAGCAAGGTCCAACTCGGAAAAGATTCCGAAGCATTAAATTTAATACTTATCTCCACCCTAATGGCGATAATGACTTTGATAGTTCATCATTGGTTGATCATTAGAGGATCAAAGAAAGGGGCTGGGTAATTGACAGTGGCTATCGAATTAAATGTCAAAAAAAAATATGGTGATTTTGAGTTGGCGATACAATCAGCCATAGGAAATGGAATAACTGGCATTTTTGGCCCGTCGGCCAGTGGTAAGTCAACCTTATTAAATTGTATCGCTGGCTTTGAAGACCCTGACGGTGGACTGATAACCCTAAATTCTAAAACGGTGTTTTCTTCAAGAGCTAAAATCAACATATCCCCGGAAAAAAGAAGAATAGGATACGTTCATCAACATTCTGCATTATTCCCGCATTTAACCGTAAGGGAAAACTTAGAATTTGGTTACAATCTCACCGAAAAATATAGAAGAATAGGAAATTTGGAAGACATTGTGCATTTTTTACAACTCGAACAAATCATTGAACGAGGAGTCATGAATTTGTCCGGTGGGGAGCGTCAGCGAGTTGCTTTGGCCAGAAGCTTGGCAGCTTCACCAGATTTATTACTTTTAGACGAACCATTAGCCTCTTTGGATCTGCCTTTCAGGGGATTCATATTAGAAAAACTTCGGGAAGTATCTAGAGGATGGAATTTAGACATGATCTACGTATCTCATTCTGTTTCTGAGATGATCGCTTTGGCTGATTCTGTCATCGTAATTAGGAATGGGATGAAGGTAGTGGAAGGAAATTCGTCACTGTTGTTAAAGAACAGCTCTGTGGCCGGTTATGTAGATTATGGATCCTTTGAAAATATTCTCCAGGGTGTTGTTGACGGTCCAGTAGATGAAAACTTATCGTCCCTAACAATAGGAGATGTTAGGTTGATCACTCCAAAACTTGTATCAGAAAAAGGTAAGCAGGCGACTGTTTCTATTAAAGCCTCTGATATTATCGTCAGTAAATATCCACCTACTGCAATAAGTGCCCGGAACATATTGAAGGCTAATATTTCGAGTATCAATCACTCTAGGAATCCGGCTTTCATTGAGTGTGAAATTGGAGGATGCATTCTTACTGCAGCTCTTACTAGGCAATCGGTCTTGGACCTAGGATTAAGGACATCTGATGAAGTTTATTTGATCATAAAAGCTACCAGTGTCACACCAATGGAATTATATTAGCCCTAAAAAAACATTCGTTTGAGGCTATATGAGTAGAGTATTTTCCCTCTTTACAAGCGTGCCTTGAGAAATAATCGTATTTACATCGTGGAGTTTGGTTATATCCTTCATGGGGTCTCCGTTTACAACGATAACATCGGCAGATTTACCAGCCTCTAATGTGCCGATTTCATCTTCCATTCCAAGACATTCGGCTGATGTTTTCGTTGCGCAAGTTATGGCTTCTAGTGGAGATATGTACATGTTTTTCACCATCACCTCAGGGATGTAGGCAAAATCGTCAAAATGTGCGTTTGTCATTCCAGAATCCATTCCCGTGACGAATTTGACACCTCGGTCCCACATGTCTCTGAGAATTTCAAACCTTTTTTCAGGGTCTCTCATTGCTCCTGAATCCGGTCGGATAGCTCTCCCTCTTAATTTGTTGAGGTGAGAAAGAGCAAGCGTAGGGTCCACGTAAATACCTTTTTCGGCGATCTGATCTGCAACATCACGGTCATAGTCATAGAGTTCTGATGGGTTACTAGACAACCAGGAGCAATGTATTAGGTTGTGTATACCAGCCTCCACACAATTCTTGACTCCTTCAGCTGCATGACAGTGTGCCGCTACTTTAAGCCCAAGTCTCTCGGCATCATCCACAGCCTTTTTCAATATCTCGGAACTATACTGAGGGGCCCTGACATTGGTTCCAGGAGTAAATCCACCACCTGTAGACATTATTTTTATGCAATCAGCTCCGAGTTTGAATTGTTGTCTAATCGCCTTGACGACCTCTGCTGAAGTATTAGCTTCAGTTCCAAACATGTTGCAGTGTCCACCGGTTGTGGTTACGGGAGTTCCTGCAACAAGGAGTCTAGGGCCTGGAACTATACCGTGATTTATACCTTCCCTAAGTGGGAAAACAACTTCGTTTCTACTACCGAGATCCCTCATAGTGGTGACTCCAGAAGAGAGTGCTGCCCTTACTGCCTGAGTACCGCGTAACAAAAAAGTTTCATTACTTTCAGTAGTAATGTGTTCGTAGGCGTCAGCCTCCGAACTGCAGTGTATATGAGAATGCATTTCTATAAATCCAGGAAGGGTAGATCCCCCAGGAATTGACAGGACTTCAGCCTGATTTTTATCGGCTTCAGTTAATTCGTTACTAGTACAAATTTTGGAAATTTTGCCCCCTTCAATGACTATTGCTCCCTTTTGTACGGGGATTGAACCTGAGCCGTCAATTAATCTATCTGTTTGAATAATATATTTCATTTGTAAGTCCCATTCCGATTAAGGTTGGAGGCATTATATAGCAACAACTTATGAATAAAGATTTGCTGTTGGTTGCCGTGGGTGAGGCACAACAATATACTTCCCTGTGCTTAAGTAAATGGAGGCGATATGAGTGATTTAGTTTGGTCTGTGAATCCTTTTGGTGGGGCAGTTATTGACCCAAACTCAGTGCCATCTCTAGTTTCAGAATTTGAAACTGGGTTGATGAATGCTATCCAAACATGGCGTACAAAGGATATTAAAGTTGCCTGGCTGGAGATTCCTAAATTAGCCTTCAAGGCTATTCCCAGGGCATCGGAGGAGGGGTTTTTATTTCATCACGCCACTGAGGAATACGCGATGATGACACTTCAAGTTGAGGAAAATGCCTTTGTGCCCCCTTATGCAACTCATTACATAGGCATTGGAGGTGTTGTAATAAACAGGGATAATGAGATTTTGGTTGTTTCAGAAAGGTATAGAGCATCTGGAAGAGGTCCTGGATATAAATTGCCGGGAGGTGCTTTGCAACCAGGGGAACATTTGGCGGAGGCTGCTGTTAGAGAGGTATTTGAGGAAACAGGAATTTCTACCACCTTCCAAGCCCTCACCTTTTTTAGACATTGGCATGGGTATAGGTATGGTAAATCAGATATTTATTTTGTAGCCAGGTTATCTCCATTAGACAATGAAATAACAATGCAGGAAGAAGAAATAGTAGAATGTGTTGAGGCATGTAACCCAGACGTAATTATGCACACAAACTCCACCTACCCATCACCAGTTAATGAACTCAACCTAAACTATATAAAACACCTTAAATCTAGATGGCCAAAAACAGAAATAGGATACAGCGGACATGAATATGGACTAGTTACCACTTTTGCTGCTGTCGCTATGTACCTCCTATTCGG
>DTSF01000069.1:3987-4533 GCA_012965485.1 Dehalococcoidia bacterium | reverse complement strand
CCTGAATTGTTGTTATAACAGGGTGCCATAATTAGATCTTTAGACTTGGCTTGTCTCGGGGCGGCAGGCCTGTCAGATGTGAAAGTTAATATTCCCCCGAAGGTTTGCTTCATCCCAACTGGTACTGAATTAGTAAAAATCGGAGAAACTCCAGGACCAGGCCAGATAATCGAATTTAATTCCATTTTCCTATCGGCGCTGGTGGAAGATTGGGGGGCCGAAGCATCAGTGCAAAACCCGGTACCTGACGATCCTACTTTGTTGGAACAAGCGTTGCTTCACTCTATAAATGACTGTGACATTTTGGTAGTTATTGCGGGTTCCTCAGCTGGTTCAGAGGATTTTACATCTTCTGTTATGGCAAAATTGGGTGAGGTGATTGTCCATGGCGTAGCTATTAGACCTGGCCACCCAGTCATACTGGGGTCTGTATCGGGGAAACCAGTAATTGGTATGCCTGGGTATCCTTCTTCAGCCCTCACTACCGCGGAACTGTTTTTAAAGCCAATCATCTATGATTTTTTGAAGTCCAATGAAATCGTACCG
>DTSF01000069.1:0-3977 GCA_012965485.1 Dehalococcoidia bacterium | reverse complement strand
ACACCTGACAGCATTAGGTGAATACAAAGATTTCTATATAGATTTAGAAGCAATACATTTTATGGGAAAAAAAGTTGCTTCTCCGTTGGGAGAAGAGGAATTTTTGAGGGTGGTAGTGGCGCCTGTGAATGGAGACTATATAGCTAATCCGACCACCCGGGGAGCCGCTATGACTCTATCGATATCCAAATCGGACGGGGTAATTAAGATACCCGCCAATTCAGAGGGCATCGAGGAAGGCTCGACCGTTTTAGTAACTTTAAATAGGCAACGCTCTGAGGTAGATAAAACCCTACTTATATCGGGCAGTCATGATATTGCGTTGGACATACTTGCAAGCGAGTTAACTTTCGCAGAAAGTGGTGTCAGATTAATATCCTCTAGTGTGGGAAGTGTAGGCGGACTGTTGGCACTATCCAAAGGATATGCTCATATAGCAGGTAGCCATCTACTTGATGAGGAAACGGGGGAATACAATTTTTCCGCCGTAAAACGGCATATGCCCCATGAAAAAGTCCGCATCTATGACTTTGTAGGCCGTACGCAAGGTTTGATGGTACAGAAGGGGAATCCAAAAGAAATAAAAGATGTCAAAGATTTAATTGTGAAGGGTACAAAATTCATGAATAGACAAAGAGGATCCGGAACCCGTCTTCTTTTTGACTATTTGTTAAAGCAGTCAGATTTGGACCCATCCAAAATTATTGGTTACGAAAACGAGGAGTACACTCATTGGAATGTAGCAGCAGCAGTGTTTTCAGGGTTTGTTGATGCCGGGATGGGAATCATGGCGGCTGCGCTGGCCAGTGATCTCGAATTCATACCTCTCGAGAATGAGAGCTTCCAGATAGTGGTTCCAGCAAAATTTATAGGTTCGGTTGAGACGGTGGATATTTTATTGAAGCAGCTTTCGACCAGTGATTTACGAAACCAGATCGCCTCCCTTGGAGGTTATGACGTTTCACTAATGGGAAATGTTGCTGGAGAGGTAGGGTGATGTAAATGGGAGTTATCGAATTAACCGGGATATTATTAGCAGGTGGTAAAAGTAGACGTTTAGGACGTGATAAGGCCGTAGAACGTATTGGCAATGAACGTATCATCGATAGGGCCATACAAAGGTTAGCCGGGATTACTACTTCTCAGACGGTGGTTGTGGACAGATTGGAACGAATCGAAGAACTTGATATAGAAAACAAAATTCGTTATGTGGTAGATTCTTACAGCGAAGCGGGTTCCCTTGGCGGATTATTTTCAGGTCTAAGTGAATCCCCTACTCCCTGGTCATTTGTGGCGGCTTGTGACATGCCGTTTTTGTCGACTGCCTTAATAAAATTTATGATGACCAAAATTTCGGATCCTTCTCCCGATGTTGTCATTCCTAAATTTGAAGGCAGATTGCAAACTACCCACGCCTTATACAATAAATCTTGCCTAGAGCATATCGAGACTAGATTGAAGGCTGGACTTTTGAAAATGGACGGATATTTCCCGAAAATCACGGTGTGTCAGATATCAGAGAATGAATTTCTAAATATCGAAGGTTCTGAAGATAGTTTTTTTAACGTAAATACACCTGAGGACCTTCTCACAGCATTGCAAATGGGAAAAGATTTCAATGGCGATTAATTTGACGGTTGAGTTATACGGAAACAGTAGGATCATCGCTGGCCAGAAACTTGTTCAATTGGAGTTTACTGAGTCTAAGGTCGGTGCCGTGGATGTTATTAGAGCCTTAGCGCTACTATTTCCTGCTCTTGGCGGTAAAGTTTTGGACACCGGTGATAAGAGACTTTTGTCAAGTTATGTTTTCAACTTAAACGGGGTTGGATTTCAGGATCCTGCGAAGCTGAAATTATGTGATGGTGATGCGCTGTTGATACTGCCTAGCCAGGCAGGAGGATAAAGTGTTCGGGTACCACAATAAAATTCTGATAATAGACGTTTCCACGAAGTCCTGGAGATGGGAAGATCTACAGGAAGAGGTGGTCAAAGATTTTATTGGCGGCAGTGGTTTAGGGGCCTATCTTCTTTATCACTATTGTCCTCCCGGAGCGGACCCGTTTTCTCCCGCTAACCCATTAATTTTTTGTGCAAGCCCTCTTGTAGGGAGTCGTCTCACCACTACGTCAAAGTTCGCAGTGGTTTCTAAATCACCCCAAACAGGCTTCATAGGGGATTCCCTATCTTCAAGTACGTTGGCGCTGTCTATTAAAGGTATAGGAGCCGATGCCGTCATAATTCTCGGTTCATCTAGCCAATGGCTGTCTCTGAAGGTTGATGAATCTGGTATCCAATTCAACGACGCTTCACACCTATTGGGGAATACCACTTCCATGACAGAAGGCCATTTGATAGAGACTTTTGGCCCAGGGTACGGTATCGCTTGCATAGGCCCAGCGGGTGAAAATATGGTGAGGTTTGCTAGCATCAGTAATGATGGGGGCCGGCAGGCCGGCCGCACCGGAAACGGGGCTGTGATGGGGTCCAAGAAAATAAAGGCCATATCCTTTAAGGGATATAAGAAGTTGAATTATTTCAACGAATTAAATCTTTCCAAAACCAGAAAACAGCTGGCAATAAAAAGCCTCGGGGAGGCCACCGAGAAATATAGGACCTTGGGAACGATGGCAAATCTTTCAGTGTTTGAGCGGTTAAAAGTCCTCCCCATAGGGAATTTCAGGAATCAGTCAAATAAAGACTTTCATAGTATATCTGGTGAGGCAATTCATAATGAAGAAAAAGTTTCCACTTCGCATTGCGCTAATTGCACAATAGGATGTGAAAAATTGGTGACCATACCAAACGGTGGTTCAGCAAAGGTGAGGTTGGAATACCAATCACTATTTGCATTGGGACCTCTTGTCGGTATATCTGATAGAGAGACGATACTTAAAAGCAGTAAATTTTGTGATGAAATGGGAATGGATACTATCAGCGCCGGTTCTACCTGTGCTTGGTTTATGGAGTGTATGCAAAAAGGGTTGCTTCCCAAAAAATGGCTGGAACTCCTGCCTACTTATGAAAATGACGAAGACCTTCTTAAAAAATTGTTAAATGCCATAGCTAAACGGTCAGGGATCGGAGATATATTGGCAGAAGGCAGTGCCAGAGTGAGTAAAGAAATTGGCCTTGGAACAGAAGATTTTGCCATGCATGTCAAAGGTCTTGAAATGCCGGGATATGAGCCCAGATCATTGCATACTATGGCCCTGGCTTTGGCTGTAAGCACCAGAGGTGCGTGCCATAATAGATCTTCTGCTTATGAGTACGATTTTGCATCGAGCTCCGATAGTGGAAAACTTTCAAGGGGCCAGATGGTTGTAGACGGAGAAGATTACAGTGCGGTTATGGACTCCCTAATTTGGTGCAAATTCGTCCGAAAGGTGTTTGATGATTTTTATGTTGAATCCTCTGAAATCCTCAACGACGTAACAGGATGGGATATGGACCCAAATCAGCTTGCCCGATGCGGCGAAAGAATAAATAATCTGAAAAAGCAGTTTAACATCCGAGAAGGATGGGTTATGGACCAGGATAACTTGCCCAAAAGGATATTTTCTGAACCCCTATCAGATGGTGAGAACCGGAAGTCACTTAGTGAATCTGACTTGGGTACTATGATTAAGTCTTATTATGATGCCAGAGAATGGACAAGCGAAGGTCTTATACCTGAGTCAAAGTTGAAAAGTTTGGGTATAGAGTGCTAAACGCCAGTAATATGTCTTCAAATAACGAGGAAAGAAAACGAAGAAACGATTTGCGGGGGGAATTAATAGATAAGTTCCCACGGGATAGGTCGTACTTACTCCCTGCTTTGCATTTTCTTCAGGAAAAATTTTCTTTTCTGTCTGATTGGGGACTAGAAGTTTTAGGATGGCATTTGGGTGTTCCGGCTAGTGAGGTATACGGTACCGCAACTACGTACACAGAATTGTTGCTTTCCCCTCCTGCGGAAAAAACAGTGTCGGTATGTA
>DTSF01000068.1:2721-4553 GCA_012965485.1 Dehalococcoidia bacterium | reverse complement strand
TGGGAATGTAAAAGATTTTGCTATTTCTACTGGCGCTGCTGACGGGGACCTTGTGCTCATTGTGGCAGGAGAGCCAAAATCCACTAATGCTGCTTTGGCTGCTCTACGTCATGAAATGGGAATAAGGTTAGAGTTAGCTGATCCTGACATGATGTTCTTTGCATTTGTGACAGATTTCCCGTTATTTGAGTGGAATTTGGAGGAGAGGAGATGGGATGCATCTCACCATGCCTTCTGCATGCCCAAGGACGGATTTGGGAAGTATTTATCCCATGACCCAGGCAAGGTCATTGCACAGTCATATGACTTAGTTTGCAACGGGCTTGAAATGGCGAGCGGAAGTATAAGGGTTCATAATAGGGAATTGCAGGAAGATATATTTAAGGTGCTTGGCTATTCTAGAGACGAGGTATCGGAAAGGTTTGCCCAGTTGTTGGATGCGTTCGAATATGGAGCACCTCCACACGGAGGAATTGCACCAGGCATAGATAGACTTATTATGGTGCTTACGGGGAAAGATTCGATAAGAGATGTGATTGCGTTTCCTAAAACGCAAAGTCAGATGGATCCATTGTTTGGAGCTCCCTCATCTGTGGAGCAAAGCCAATTGGAAGAGCTTCATCTGGAAGTAGTGGGTCTTGAGGCAGAAGAGAGCTAAAGAGGAAAATTAACTAAGCAGATCTTTTTTCCAGGGTTGCCAGTTCGATTATCTCGCTACCGTCGTTCGACAATTTCACCGGAGCGTTCCCTATAATAGCATCTGCCTCAACATCACAGCGTGTTATGCCACTCATGCTAGGTAGTTCAAACATCACTTCCGTTAGAGTTGATTCCAAAATAGTACGTAGCCCTCTGGCTCCGGTCTTTTGTTCTATGGCTTTTTCCGCTGTGGCCAATAATGCCTCTTCACTAAAATTCAATTTAACCTCTTCCATTCTGAACAAGGCTTTGTATTGTTCCACAAATGCATTTTTGGGTTCGGTCAATATTCGTACCAAATCGTCTTTTGTGAGTTCATCCAAAGTTACTAGAACTGGTAGTCTACCTACGAATTCTGTGATGAAACCAAATTCCATTAAGTCATCGGGATTAAGTTGGTGGCGAACTGAATCGATTACACCCTGGCTGCTGTCGTGATGATTGGTAGTTTGTTTGAATCCTATGCTGTAGTTATCCTTGTGCACTCTTTTCATAAGCAGTTCGTCCATGCCTTCAAATGCACCACCTACCATAAAGAGAATGTCATCTGTTGTTATTTGCATGAATTCTTGGTGAGGGTGTTTTCGACCACCTTGTGGAGGGACATTGGCAACACACCCCTCTATAATCTTCAGAAGAGCCTGCTGAACCCCTTCGCCGGATACATCCCTAGTAATTGAAGGGTTTGGGCTTTTTCGCGTGATCTTATCTATTTCATCAATGTATATGATTCCGTGTTCTGCTTTTGAAATATCGTAGTCGGCAGCTTGGATAAGTCTCAACAGTATATTTTCAACGTCTTCTCCAACATAACCAGCCTCTGTTATTGAAGTGGCATCTACGATGGCAAATGGGACGTCTAGTATTTTTGCCAAAGTTTGTGCAAGATGAGTTTTGCCAGACCCCGACGGCCCATACATCAAGATATTTGCCTTCTGAAGCTCTGTTTTTTCATCTGAATGTTTATTCGACCAGACCCTCTTGTAGTGGTTGTATACAGCCACGCTTAGAATCTTCTTTGCCTTCTCCTGACCGATTACGTACTCCTCAAGTTGGTCGTAAATGAATTTTGGGGTGATGCCTTTTTCGACCGGGTTATCTAGATCTTCTATGTTCTGCGGGGTTTCTTCCGA
>DTSF01000068.1:0-2667 GCA_012965485.1 Dehalococcoidia bacterium | reverse complement strand
CAGGTCCGGCTATCAGCCTTTTTACTTGTGCCTGAGGTTTGCTACAAAAGGAACATAGATAATCGTTCTGGGTTGTGGACATTTATACCTCTATTCAGCTTTGTCTTTAGGAGAGGACATCACTACATCAATGATACCGTACTCCTCGGCTTGTTCTGAACTCATGTAAAAATCTCGGTCTGTATCTCTGGCGATTTTCTCGTATGATTGACCGGTATGTTCAGAGATGATACTTCGAATTTTGTCTTGCATCCTGATGATTTCGCGTGCAGCAATTTCAATATCCGAGGCTTGACCCTGAGCCCCGCCTAGCGCCTGATGCATGTGTATGGTGGAATTGGGTAGGGCATATCTCTTGCCCTTAGCTCCCCCACAAAGTAGTACTGTACCCATACTCGCTGCCATACCTACACATATTGTTGAGACTTTAGGTCTAATCAACTGCATCGTGTCGTATATTGCGAAACCTGCTGTAATTACTCCGCCGGGGGAGTTGATATAGAGATTTATGTCTCTTTCCGGATCTTCTCTGTCGAGGAAAAGCAATTGAGCAATTATTGCATTTGCTACCTGGTCGTTAATTCCCGTTCCCAGAAAAATGATCCTCTCCTTTAGCAAAAGAGAGTAAATATCGTAGGTTCTCTCTCCTCTCGGGTCTCTCTCTACTACATACGGGATTATATTTTCAGGCCTATCAAGCATTTACTTCTCCTTCTTCTGTTTCTTGGTCCTTATTATCATCGTCATGATCACTAGCGGCATCGTTGGGATCAGATCCTTGGTCAGTATTGTCTTCTCCGGATTCACCAGCAGCGATACCCTCCAATTTTTTCATGGTTTCTTCCATGAGGAGTGATTTACTCAAGTAGTCTCTCATTTGGGCATTTTGACTTGATTCAGGTATTTCTTTTTCCGCATTAGAAAACATTTCCGATATTCTGTCATCGATGTCTTCGTCTGATACCTCTATCCCTTCTTCTTCAGCTAATTTAGCTAGTACGAAAGAGCGCTTTAGTCTGTCAGAAGCTTCTGTTTTTGATTCTTCTACGAATTCTTCTCTTGTTTTTCCTAAGGAGACCAGATAATCATCCATATTCATATTGGCTTGAGAAACTATTTTTTCCTGTTCTTCAACCATGTGTTCTGCTTCATGTTGCAATAATAGGGCCGGCATTTCTACTTTGGCCGTTTCCATTAATGCCCCGACGATGGATTCTCTGTGAGTTTTTGTACTTTCTTCTTCAGCTTCTGTTTCAATACTTTTTTGAACTTCTTCTTTTAAATCGCTGAGAGTTTCGTAGCCTTCTCCGATACCTTTGGCGAATGCATCATCGATTTCTGGCAATACTCTTGCCTTGATATCCTTGATAGTTACGTCAAATGAAGCATCTTGATTAGCAAGATCAGGGTCTGCAAAATCTTCCGGTATCGAAAGATCAAACTGAGATGGCTTATCCGCTTCCATTCCTACCAGCTTTTCAGAAAATCCAGGGAAAGGGCGGCCAATTTCTTCATTTACCAAATAGACAGCATCACTTTCATCAAAGATTGTCTTCTTCCCAACAGTTCCTTTTATTTGGGCAGTGATCATGTCTCCAATTTCGACAGGCCTTTCAGAAGGTTCCCAAGTGGCAACACTGAGTCGGAGCTGTTCAATACGGTTGTCTATTGCGTCATCTTCTATTTGAGGTTGATCTTTATCTATTCTGATTTCAGAGTAGCCACCTAGATCAACTTCTGGTCGAAGAGGCACGGTTGCTGAGAATTGAAACGGATCCAATTCCTCCATCTCTATGTTGGGAAGACCAACAGCGTCCAAGTCTTTCTCATCGATTGCCTGGTTTGTAAGTTCTGGAAGCATGGAATCCAGAATTTCATTCAACATAGATTCTCTGCCAAAATATTGTTCGACGATTCTTCGCGGAGCTTTACCCTTTCTGAAACCAGGCACGTTGACTCGTTGAACCACTCGTTGATATGCCCTATCCAAATATGGGTCCATATCATCATCTTCAAGTTCGATGTGAAGCACTGTTTGCCTGTCGACGACATCGTCCTGAGTTATTTTCACCAGAGTCTCCTAGGAGTGATTTTTAAAAAAGCAGGATGCTAATTATATCATCACGACAAGCCTGACTGGCATTTGACCAGTGAAGTCCTCCTTTATATATGCCTGTTAGGGACATATATCGTTGACAGGAATTCGTATCCTAAATTAGGATTCATATGTGGCGTTATTACTTGGTAAAATTAGCTTTTGGAGCTATTTGAACCCATGTCAGATAAATACAAGGATGAGATAGAAAAGATATTAGAAGATACCCCGGATCTTCCGAGCGCACCTCCTGAAATCATTGGGTCAGAGGAATCTTTTTACGGCCAAATGATTTCTTTGTTTCACATGTCTCGGAACCGTAAATTTGGCTCTATTTCCACCTTTCACATGTTTGTTCTCTCTATCATTTTTTTTGTCGGGTTTTTTATTACAAAGGTGAATTTACTTACTGTTTTTGGTATTAGTTCGCTAATCGTGTCTTACCTAACATTTGTTTGGCCGACTTCCTTTAGGAGGCCCATTATGTTTTTGGACAAGTTTGTGGCCTGGTGTGGAGGACTGTTCAAGAAGACAGATAAATAGCGGGTGAATCCGGAGAAGACAATACTGAC
>DTSF01000067.1 GCA_012965485.1 Dehalococcoidia bacterium | reverse complement strand
GTGGAAGAAAAATTAAATGTTTCAGGTGATGATTATTTATCCGCTCAGGCCAATTCTACGATAGCTTTTTTAAATCTATGTGTTTCTCTTTCATTAGAATAGACCAAGGTCGAGAATATCTGTATGCCTGATGACTCCTTTGATAATCCGGGTTCTTTGGACGAACCGATTTTAACTCCCAAAGAAATTGACAAATATAGAGATTATTTGTCGGATTACGGTAAGGAAATTTTCTTTGCTGAGGAAGAAATAATTGTTGGCTACGGCGATATCACCACCAGTATTGATTTGCTTGTCTCAGGGGAGGCATTGGTAGAAATTCCTGTCAATGAGAAATGGATACCAGTAGCATGGATCAAGTCAGGGTCGGTAATTGGAGAGATTGCATTCTTAGATTCCTACCCTAGGACGGCCCGTGTGATAGCTCGGACATCTTGCAGGTTATTCAGGGTAGATAGAGCGGCTTTCACAGAGTTATCAGAAAGGAACCCAGGTAAGGCTCTCGAGTTTATTTCCAGGATATCTCAGATCATGGCGTACAGATTAAGAAGAATCGAGCAGTTCGATGCCGTTGAGCAAGGCAGGGACGATATGCGAAAAGAATTAGCCGCCGATCTGCATGATCAGACAATGAGTGAATTGAGTGCTATTTTGATGCACCTGGGGTTATTAAAATTAACACTAGACGGACACGCAAAGAGCGCCCCTGATATTGAAGATCTAGTCGCCATGGTGAAAAACGCTGACGTCAACCTAAGACAGCTAGTGAGAGAGAAAGGCCATGATGATCTTGCTGTAGTGGGGTTGGAAGAGTCGCTTCGAATCTTTTTTGAAGGGCTTGAAAATGAAGCAGTGCCCTTTTCAATAAAAATAACATATACCTCAAACCAAATTGATCAAGGTGGATTACCCGGGCCAGTAGCTAGGGATCTTTATCAAATTATTCGACAGTCGGTTCTAAACTCGGTGGAGCACGCTAATGCTGAAGTAATACAGGTGGAGATTCTGTGGAACCAGGAAGGCATATCATTTTCTGTAAAAGACGATGGTGTCGGGTTTAGCCAATCAAAGATAACTAATGTGCCGAAGGCCGGTCATTTTGGATTGCTCAATTTAAAACTTAGGACAGAGAGAGTGGGTGGATATGTCGATATCATTTCGGTAGAAGGGAAAGGTACAAGGGTGGTTGGGAGTATACCAATAACAAGAAGAATTTCCGAAGATATCAAACCTCATACAGTTCAATATGGCCTGAGTACATAGCCCTCTAGATTTGCTGTGCGATCAAGATTGAAATCATAGTCCCTACAGAAAGGGAGGGGGCTAATGGTGACATAGAGGCTATTTTTCGAGGATATTGGGTCACAACCTGCCTTAATATAAAAATCAATAAACCCAAAAACAAGCTGGCGAAGCATACAGGAAATCCACTGATGCACCCTATCAGCAATGCTAATTTTACGTCCCCACCGCCTAATTGGGTTTTGGGTATGTAGTAGCAAGAGGCAAATATCATTCCTGTAACCAAACTTCCTACTAGTGGGGTCACCCACCATGTTCGGGTGACCGAAAGTTCAAAAATATCTGGGGATAGGTAACTTAATATAAATACGATTGGTATAGGGAAAAGAGTAAACTTGTTGGGGATTTTGTGATTTGTATGGTCCAGAATTGCTATCAGGGATAGAAGGGCGCAGAACGAACATAAAATACCGGACTGGATTAGGTTCTTGCCGGCCCACAGACTGCACGCACCGAAGACCAAGATTGATATTGAAGCGAGTGAAGCGGCAGGTTTTGAAAACAAAATAAGGGAAATCAGCCTTTTCTTAACGCTATAAGACGCTCTTCGATGTCTATCCGTTTATATCCCAAGGATTCGGCAACTTCAAAATCTAAGTCTGCAGCTGCAAGGGCTCCCATTTGTACTTTTGCAATTCCTCTAACGACATATGCTTCAGGGAGTTGAGGATTTATTTCTACCGCTACAGTACTCTCGCTTATGCTTTTGTTGAAGTCGCGCATGTAGTTATAGGCCACCGCTCTATTGCAATATCCATATGAATTGTTAGGCTCTATATTCAGGGCTTTGTCAAAATCAGTTAAGGCCGCCTCTATTTGCCTGATTTCCATATAAATAACCCCTCGATTGTTATAGGTGGCCGCAAAGTTATTATGAAGACTCAGGGCAGTGTTGTAATCTTGCAAGGCTGCGTGAAAATCTCTCATTTTTCTATTTGCCATGCCTCTTGCATTATATGCACCGGCAAAGGTCGGATTGATGATAATAGCGTTGGTGTAGTCTTTAATGGCGGACTGAAAATCACCATGCTTCATGTGAACATGACCCGTTTTCAATAACATTTTTTCTTCGCTGTTTTCTGGTATAGGTAAAACCTGTTTCGGATGATTGATTTCACGGGTTCGATCTAAATTATCTTCCAACGAAGTGATATTGATATTACGTGAATTTTGAGGTCCCGATACTGATAACCCATAGCTTTCGACGATTGTTATTGCAGCTTTTATTAATTCACTGTTGTTATCAGTTGTATTTAGGGCCGTAGAAGTATTGGTTTTTTCTGAAGAACTGTTTATCTTATCTAAAAGTTCTTTTGTTGCTGTACGTTCGTTTATTTTGCCGAACGTCCAAACTACAAATACAATGGCTGCAACCGTGCTGGATACTATGAAGCCAGATAAAACGAATATAATTACGTCTAATATGGTCGATATACTAGAAAACATTAACCAAATGGACCTATGACAATAACCGCTGAGTGAAATTCCACTGGCTGAATTATAACAATCTATGTGTCTCCATGGTTCTCCTTTTACAAACTTGTAAATGTTGTAGAGAAAAAATATGAAAAGAGTCGTCGGGTATTATTCTATAGAATTGGGGGCTGGTTCTGACGTGGGGTCTGTCAGGGAACAGAATGAGGATGCGTATCATACATTGCTAGGTACCGGGTCTCAGGATGAGCTTTTTGATGCTCTTTTGATTGTAGCTGACGGAATGGGAGGTCATGCTGCCGGAGAGGTAGCCAGTAAAATGGCCGTGACTAATTTGCCCAAACATTTAGTGGAGGCTTTGTCTTCTGACCAAAATGACGAAGATATTGAAAATGTTCTGAGTGAATGTGTGGTGAAAACCAATATGGATATCTTTGAAAAATCGAAAGAAGAAGATACGAGGGGTATGGGAACTACTCTTACTGCAGGTGTAGTGGTGCAAGATCGGTTTTTTTATGCTCATGTGGGTGATAGTAGAGGGTATCTCTTAAGAGAAAATTCTTTCGAGCAATTCACAACAGATCATAGTTGGGTAGCTGAACAAGTTGCTTTGGGTATCCTTACTGAGGAGCAGGCAGAAAATCACCCTCGAAAAAATATAATCACACGGGCTATGGGTTTAGATTCCAGTGTTGAAGTTGATTCAGGGTTCATAGAGCTTGAATTATCAGATCAGATATTGCTGTGTTCCGATGGTCTTCATGGATTGGTGAAGGCCGAGGAAATGATGGAGGTTTGTGCTGAGGAAGAACCTGAGGGTGCTTTTCAATCACTCATTGATATGGCTAACTCCAGAGGAGGACATGACAATATTACGGTGGTGGTCGCTAAGATAGGGCAAGGTGATAGTTATGGTTCCCATTCAACCCAAGGCGACGGAATCAGGTCAGTGCTGGGCAATATCAAGAATTTATTCTCAGACTAGCTTGATAGACTATTAGATTGGTTCTGACACTGCCTGGAGAACAGCTTCTGTCCGGGAAGAGACACCTAATTTTGAAAATATTCTATTGAAGTGACCTTCGACTGTTCGTACGCTTATCCCCATTTCATCCGATATTTCCTTGTTTCTGAGGCCATCGCAGGCTAATTTAAGGGTTTCTTTTTCTCTTATTGTGAGGGAGGAAATTCCCATTGTGGAACGAGATCTAGAATTTCGTTCTCTCCATGTTTTAGCTACTAAGCTTGCTACCTCTGGATCGAGTACTACTTCGCCTTCATAGACAGCGATTACTGATTTTATAAGAGAGTTCGGGTCGATAGCCTTTAGTATGTAGCCGTGGGCGCCTTCTGAGATTGCCTCAAGAATGTAATCTGGGTTGTCGTAATTGGTGAGTATAAGAGATTTGGTTTGGAGCCCCGCTGCATTAATTGATTTAATGATTTCTATACCTGTCATAGCAGGCATTCGTATATCGAGCAAAGCGACGTCGGGGACCATATCTTTGATTAACAGCCAAGCCTCGTCTCCACTTTCGGCTTCCCCTATCAGTTCGATTCTGTCAGAAGTTGCCAAAATACGAGTGATTCCTTGACGAACTACTGCATGATCGTCAGCTACGATTACCTTTATAATTGAGTCTTGCGTCATCAGCCTACCCCTGTCCGGACCCTATGTTGTAGTTTACTATAGAAGCCGCTGCATATGGAAAACTTACTTGTCTCAGATAGAGTACCTATAATTGTATAGCTTGCAAGGTTGGTTAATAATTGGTTAATAACTAGGTGTAATTACTTATATATATTAGGTGTCCATACCCGTGAAATATAGTTGTTAATATGGTGTA